>CAYTOV010000117.1:0-4197 GCA_964439485.1 uncultured Acidaminococcales bacterium
GGCGGCCAATTCTAGGCTAAGCCGGTAAAGGCGGGGAGGTTGGAAAACATTGCGAATTGGTAGAAGCAGGTTTGCCAGCTTAATATGTTTTGGTTTTTGGCTGCTGCTCGCGCCGCAAGCTGCTTCAGCTGAAACTATCGGGCAGGTTAAAGTAAGTGTTGTCGATAGTACAGGCAGGACAGGACAGGCGCTGATGGAACGAATGACGGCCAGCATGCAGGTTGTTGCCGAACAACTTTTCCTGGAAAAGGATACAGCGCAGATTGACCCGGTTAAAAATGACTACTCCCGGCTTCTTGGTGAAGTTGGCGAGCGGGCACTTACCGGTTATAAGGTTGAAGAAACCGTTATTAATCTCGGTCCTTCTTCGGAAGTAGTTTTTAAATTAGCACCATGGCTGGACGTAGTAAACGATGTGCAGGTGGATCTGGAATTTTCCGGTATTGACCAGTCTATGTCTGAAGTTTTACTGGAGAAGATGCCTGATATGAAGGCAAGGATTGCCAGAACGTTAAGCGGCGCTTCCGTCGATGCCGTTGATTGGGCTGGCGGCGTCTTGCGGCAGAAAGTCAGACAAGATATGGAGACAATGCTGCCGGAATTCAGGGCATCTGTAGATCTAAGCCAACAGGGCAAAAAGGTTGTGGCACAGGTAATTGTTTATCCAGTCGGACAGACAGTACATGATGTCCAATTTGAGCTTTTGTCAGAAACTGTGCCAAATATTCTGTTTCTGAAGGCCAAAGAACGTCTGCATGAAAAAGCCGATGAACTGCGAGGACTGCCTGTTGATTTTGTAAAAAAACACAGGGTGGAGCTTGAAAACCGTCTTTTGACCGCTGTTAATGAGGAAAAGGTCGTCGGCCTCTATTCCTTGAAACCAACGGTAACCATAACTCCAGGCACGGTGACGATGGTTGAAATAAGAATGGAAGCAGACAAGTACAAGATCTGGTTCGAAGGCTATGGAGACAGTGGCCGTTCAGAAAATAATCTTACCGGCAGAGCACATTTTGGTAAGTATATTTCAGAAGATGATGAACTTTTTGCGGAATTTTCTGTTGAGCTGGAAAACATGGAATGGGAATTTGCTCCAGGACTAGCTCATCGCAATGGCAAAACAACTGTTGCCTATGCGAGAAGAATTTCCGATCAAGAAAATAATTATCGTCTGGAATATGATGTATCGCCGAAATGGCGTTTACGTGCAGAACATTTCTCTGGCACAAACGTCAATGAGTTTGGGGCACGTTTCCGTATTCACGAATTCTTAAGTGTGGAGTATGTGTACTCAAACGACAAGCCCTACTTGCGTTTAATTGGTAACTTGTAGGAATAGTTGAAAGATTGTGTCAGTGCTGATATAATTGTTAGGTGTACCAAAAATCCATTAGAAGAGAGTAGGGATAATCATGATGAGAAAATTAGCCGATAAAAAAACTGTTAAGCTTATTTCTTTGACAGTAGCGGCCGTTTTTGTTTTAAGCGTATTCGGCATGGCCTTTACGAAGAGCGGTTTCAGCGGAGTTGCTTCCGCAGCTGCAGCAGATTCTGCAGTCGGTGTCGTAAATTATCAGATGTTGGTAGCACAGAGCCCTGACATGGCTGGATATAGAACATCCATGCAAACAGAAGAGCAAAATGCCAAAACAGAATTTGATAATAACAGCGCTTCCATGAGCGCTGAAGAAAAACAAAAATATGCAATGCAGTTGAAAGAACGCTTGGGCGATAAACAAAAAGAACTTCTTGAACCAATTTATCAGAAGATTGATGCTGCTATTGAAAAAATAGCCAAGAAAAAAGGTTTATCAATCGTTGTTGATAAAGGCTTTGTTGTTTACGGCGGTGTTGACATCACCGGCGAAGTTGGATCTTCCTTAAACGGTAAATAATTAAACAGGTGGTACCGGGCCGGGTAGCTGGCCCGGCTTTCTGTCGTCTAAGAGGAGGGGTATCATGCGGAGGCTTGCTTACATAATATTGGTAGTTAGTCTGCTAGTATCAGCTTGCGGTGCTTTGCCTAAAAATGCTGATGAGCAGATAGCCGTAATTGACTGGCAGAAGGCCTGCAGTGTTCACCCTCATTACGAAGCCATGCAGAAAGCTAAAGCTGACCTCGAAACAGCAGTTAAGTTTCGTAACGAGCAGGCCGAGCAGGGTAAGAGACAGATAGCGTTATTGAATAAACTGGTTGAAATCAAGCAAAGCGGTAAGCAAAGTTTTATGGCTGCCGATTTTGCAACAAGGATAGCCGAAAGAGAAGCGCTGGAACATGAAAAGCTTGCTTCCGGCATCAAGACTGCCAGTCAGGCTGCTGATGAAATAGTAGCTCCTGAACAGGAGAAGATTCTTGAAGCTTACCGATTACCTATTCTTAATTTGCGGCTAAAGCTGGAAAACGTGAAGCTGACACCGGAAGAGAGAACTGCACTGGAGCAGGAACTGGCCACAACTCTGAACCAACAATATGGTGAACTTAGTGCCCTTGAAAAGCACCGTCAGGCAATAATCAGAGAAAAACTTGCAGCCCAGAAAGGCGAAAGCACCGAAAATATGCTTGCCTATGCTGCTGAACTAAAAACAACTATGTCTGGCGAGCAGCTTACTATGGCGAAAACAGATGAAGAAAAGCTTGGACAAGGACCTAAAGAATTGTCAAAGTTAATCGCTTCTCTGGATAAACAGATTGCAATAAAACAAAAGAACTATGACCGCCTGCGTAGCGAAATCGATGCTGATGTGCAAAGTGCTTTGCTCAAAGTTTTGAATGGCAGGAAGGATATACTGGTAGTTAAAAAACCGCTGGTTAATCTTACGGCTGTCGATCTTACTGAAAAAGTTTGCACTGAGCTTAAAACAATAAAAAAATAGATAAGAGTAAAGAGGGAATAGTTAATGAAAAAATATTTAGTTGTTGTGTTAATGTTGTTATTTGCACTTACCGCTCTCGGCTGCGGTGGCCGCAATACTGCTTTCGGTGTCGTAGATATGCAGAGAATTGAGGCAGAAAGCACGGTTTACAAAGATATTAAAGATGATATCATGACCAAAGCTAAAAGCGCACAAGATGAAATGATGAAGGCTTCTGAAGGAAAATCCGCTGAAGAAACACAAAAAATAATGCAGGAAAAATCAGCAGAAATGCAATTAGTGCAGTCTGAAGCTCAGAATAAATTAAAGGCAAGCTTCACCAATGCTTTGAACCAAGTCGCCAAGGATAAAAATCTGGGCGCAATCCTCATTAAAGATGCTGTGCCGCAAGGTGGCGTCGATGTTACTGACGATGTTCTCAAAAATATGAAATAAGCTATGTTTGTTAGGGGCGGGCTTATACGTTCGCCCTTCTTTCTTAAATTGTCAGTGATTGCAAGCGCAGACCTAAGAAAGATTTCTTAGGTGTTCGTTTTCAATCCTGGGCAGTTAACTTCGCAATCGGGAGGATTATTACATGGAAAAAACATTACAAGAATTAGCCGTTTTTCTTGAAGGAAAACTGGAAACGACGACACCGCAAATGGTCATTACAGGGGTCAATGGACTGGAGGAAGCTTTAGCTTCTGACATTTCTTTTGCAGTGCCGCCACATATTGAAGCAGCAGCAGCTTCGGGGGCAGGAGCGCTTGTCCTTCCTTTGGATGCACCTTTTAACGGCAAACCTGTAATCCGTGTAGCCAATCCGCGTTTAGCTTTTGCCCGCTTGTTGGATTTGTTCAGACGACCGGAAGATGTCGAGCGTGTGATAAGCCCTCTTGCTTCTATCGCACCGACGGCACAAATAGGCGCTAACGTTGCTGTTTTGCCTTTTGCCGTTGTCGACAGCGAAGCTGTTATAGGAGATAATACAGTAATCTATCCACATGCTTATATTGGCAGACAAGCCAAAATAGGCGAGGACTGCAAAATATATCCAAATGTTACGATTCGTGAAGGCTGCGAACTTGGTAACCGTGTAATTATCCAATCCGGCGCAGTCATCGGCGGCGATGGCTTTGGTTATATTACCGAGCAAGGCAAACACAGCAAAGTCCTCCAGGTTGGTAATGTTGTTATCGGCGACGATGTTGAAATAGGTAACAACACTTGCATCGACAGGGCAACAGCTGGCAGCACTATTGTTGGTGCCGGTACCAAGATTGATAATCTTGTGCATTTAGGACATAATGACGTGTTGGGTGAGAATTGTCTGGTTGTTGC
>CAYTOV010000118.1:0-4180 GCA_964439485.1 uncultured Acidaminococcales bacterium
ATGCCCAAGCTTCAGGAGACATCGGGTCGCCATCCTTGCCGTTAGCATAAAGCATAGCCATCAGAGATTGAAAGGCAGAACTGGAATTAACAGGATCGCCAAAAGCGATTTTTCCCTTCAAGTCCGGGTTCAACAAATCAGCAAAACTATCTATTTTCATATTACCTTTTAATTCATTATTAACAATAAAGACGGTAGGATCAGCAAAAGCCGGTGTGAATACACCATGTTTATTTTTGAAAGCATCCATCATCTTGTCATTTTCTTTCGATACGTATTCCATAAACAAGTCCTTAGAACCAGAAAGCATTGTTTCGTCAGCTGCCCACAAAATGTCGCCCAATGGGTTTGCTTTTTCCGAATTTACCCTTTTAACTACTTCGCCTGTGCCGGCAACAACAAGATTAACTTTGATACCAGTAGCTTTTTCAAACTTAGGAATTACCGCATTGTTCAAAGACTCACTGCGTGCCGAATAAACAGTCAAGACTTTTTCTTCCTGTTTTGCGTCACCAGCTTTTTTCTCTCCACCGCCACAGCCGGCAGTAAGCAATAGCAAACCGATAACTGCAGTTAAAGCTAAGATTTTTCTTTTCATGGTCATGCATCTCCCTTTCTGTTTGTAGCCGTTGGCCATTATATATTCCGGCCACGCCGATATAGCTATTTATAGTATAATACCCTGTAACAATATATACAACATTTACAAGAAATTTGGTGTAATTGCAAACAAGCGCAAGCTGCGCTGGCATAAAATAAAGAAGTCCAAAGAGAACCCTACCCTTTGGACTTCTTAAGATATTTTTTAGTTGTTTTGAATTAAATAAACACCGATAACCAGAAAAGCAACTCCTACCATACGCATGCTGCTCGTTAAATGCGGCTGTCCGGTCAAAAGGCCGAAGTGATCGAAAACAAGTGCCAAAATAATTTGGCCGGCGACAATTAAACTAAATAAATTAGCGAAGCCGATTTTCGGAGCAACGAAAACACTGGTAAAAATATAGAAGGCACCTAACAGTCCGCCTGTCCACATCCAGAAACTGGACTGCTTCAAGGCACTGAGGTCAGGCACTGTTTCCAAACCGTAATATGCGGAAACAAAGTAAAGCACTGCCAAGCCTAACGTACCAACCAAAAAGCTAATCAGGGATGTCAAAATTGGGCTGCCTAAATAATTCAAAAGTTTGCCGTTAATCGCTACCTGCGAGGATACGGTGGCTCCGGCTATGACAGCCAATAAATAATAAAGCATGTATTTCTCCCTTTATTCAAATTAAACTTATGTGACTATTCTTCGTATGCCGCGACAATTTCTCCGTAATACAAGGTGTGATAATCACCATTGGCATACCATGACTTATTATTTGTTTCATCTAACAAGTTTGGTTCCATTGTTTGCTTATACACGATTTTACATTCGAAATGCAAGCCGCAGCCTTTGATAACCGGTACACTAACAGCTTTACCTGGTAGCAATGTTAGTTCGGCAGCGCTGATTTTATCCATATCACGACCGGACTTAGTGCCACATATACCCAAAGCTTTTTTCATCTCGTTAACAGGGATGCTTACCGTGAATTCGGTACCTTTTTCAATCAATTCATGAGTGTAACGGGACTGGCGCACCATAACCATGAAGCAAGGTTTTTGCCATACTGTACCGATGCTTCCCCAGCCAATCGTCATCGTATTTACTTTACCGTCAGCTGCCGTAGTCAGAAAAGCTCCTTTTGGTAAAATTGCCAATGCTTGTGCTAAATATTGCTCAGATATCAATTCTTGTGCCATAATCCTAGCCTCCTAATATGCAATACAAAAATTATAGCACAGACCTGTTATTAATTATATTTTTGTCTTGCAAAATATTTTAGTCACATTTGGTCCAGAGACAGTTGTTGCAGGTAAAGCAGCGACCTTCAGGTCTCAGTGTCTTTTCTCCACACTGCGGGCAGGGCAAAAGGCCATTGTCTTCTTCGCTTTCGTTCGACGCATTCACCGCTATCGGTTTAGCCGAACCATTATTGTTTTTCTGTTTGGCTATAGAATTACCTTCCAGTTTGTAGACAGCCTCAATCGCTTCGGCAATCGCTGTACCGCAGGAATTGGAAACACTCATGTCGCCCTTGGCCTTTAGCGTTGCGCAAGCGGAACAATGGCTGGCTTTCATTTCCGCAATAATTTCCTGTACTCCAATACCGCTTCTGAGACATAAGGAAGCCAGACGCGTAATAGTCGCGATATTGGAAGAACAACCCTGCGACGCACTGGTAAAAACTTCGACAATATGACCTGTATCATTCGTATAAACATGGTTGTACAAGTTCTTGACGCAAGCGGTATGTTTCACAACCTTGGAACCGCTGACATCACCAAGATCAGTAGACTTAATTGGTACAATGGTGTCAAAGTTAACAACGTCAGGTGTTTCACATGCTGCTGGCGCTGCTGCTTTTTCCGGTGCGCTGATTAAGATAGCCGCCCGTTCGCAACCGCTTCGGAAAACAGTGATACCTTTGCAGCCTTTCGCCCAGGCAGTATAAAAAACATTGAAAACGTCTTCGACTGTAGCTTCTTGTTTCAAATTAACCGTCGATGATATCGCATTATCAACGTATTTTTGCATCGCAGCCTGCAGCTCAACACGCTCGAGCGGGTCTATGTCATGTGTAGACACGACGTAAGGGAATTGCTCCCTGATTTGTTCATTGGTAGTTTTTTCAATATCTATACCATTGTGTCCAAGCAAGTCAGCTACTGATTTGGCAACTACTTTAAAATATTTTTGTTCTTTTTGCAGAGCATGAGTCGTACGTTCATAACTTAGCTGGAATAGAGGTTCGATACCACCGGAAAGACCTGACATCGTAGCAATGCTGCCGGTGGGAGCTACGGAAAGCAAAGAACCGTTCCTTAACCCATATTTTTCGATATCAGCTAAAAGTTCCGGATACATTTGAATGATTGGTGATTTCTTAATATATTCAAAGTTAAATTTTTTGAAAGCGCCTTTTTCTTTAGCCAACTTATTGGAAGTTTTCAGCGCGTTATACATAATCTTGTTCATCAGTTCATCGACAAGCGCAATGGATTCTGGTGAACCATACCGCAAACCAAGCGCAATGAAAGCATCTGCCAGGCCAAAAACGCCCAAACCAACTGCACGCCAATCTTCAATGCATTTTTTATTTTCCGGCAGCGGCTGCATATCATAACCATAGTCAAGTATTTCATCCAATGCCCTGATGCCTGTCTGTACCGCTTCGGCAAGATAGTCAAAGTCTATAGCCGCTTCCTTGGTAAAAGGATTTTTCACCGCATTATAGATATTGATACTGCCTAGATTACAAGCGTTGTAGGCGTTGCCGAGATATTCCGCGCACGGATTGCTGATCTCGATGTAATATTCATCAGCAGGATAACCTGCTAAAAGATTATGCGAACGAATGCGGTCCATAAACAAGCAGCCAGGTTCTGCCCAATCATAGTTGGCACGGGCAAACTTCAGGAAAAAGTCGCGGGCATTAATGACCTTACTGATTTTTTCCCCTGTTGTCTCAACATCAAATCTCAAGGTGTACTCTTTATTGTCCCGAACTGCCTCCATAAATTCATTATTAAACAGAATTGATATGTTCGCGCTTTGGATTTTCGTATTATTCTTTTTTACTTCCAGGAAATATTCAATGTCAGGATGACTGCAGTCCAAGCCAATCAATAGCGCTGCTCGTCTGTTATTAGCACCAATGACATTGCCGGCCGCATCATAAATTTCCATAAAGCTTACTGCACCAGTGGAAGTTTTCGCGGCATTATAGACACGTGCACCCTTTGGACGCAATTTGGACAACGAAACCCCACAGCCCCCGCCATAACTGAATATTCTAGCCATCTTCTTCGCAATTTCAAAGATTGACTCGATGTTATCATCCGGGCTCGGCAAAATATAGCAGTTCGACATGCTGGCTTTGAATTTACCCTTAGAGCCTGCGCCATAAAGCGACCTGCCCGCAGGGAAAAAGTCAGCGCGATAAAGTGCTGTCTTCATTATCTTACGCAGTTCAGCATTGCTGAAGATGCCGGAAACGCGCTTAGCAAAAGCCTCAAAGTCTTCACCATCATGAAAATATTTTTTGGTGGTTATTTCATGACCTGCCAGCGTTTCGTACCACCTGCCGCC
>CAYTOV010000119.1:0-3761 GCA_964439485.1 uncultured Acidaminococcales bacterium
AATACGGTCTCAAAAAAGCGCGTAAAGCTTCCCAGTTCTCCAAACGTTAATATTTTAGAAACACAAAATCCCGTAGAACAAGTGTCTACGGGATTTTCTTTATTTTTATTCTCCTTAAAACTCATTAAATTTAACTTACAATAGACAAGCGATAGACACACAATAGACAAGCAATAGATAAATCAGATGAGATTAATTGTAGCCAAAAGCTGCTGAATAGTCTTAAGCGTACAGACTTGTTTTTCATCAAGCACAGAACTTTTTGGCAGCCAAAATTAGTCGATCAATGTAAATTTCTTTTCAACGAAGTGAACAAAATTTTTCAAAGTGGGATGATATTGCAGCTTATTGGCTGTAACCAATGAAAAGCTTCGATAAACAGGTGGGTCTAAGGGAATGCATTCTAGTTCATGGTGACCGTGGCAGTGCGCGATATTAGCGGTGCCAAAATAAACACCAAGATTCTCCGAAGCAAAAGCTAGGGCAGCTTCAGTTTGATCACAACAATAAGTAGTTTTAAAATGAATATTATTAGAATCAAAATACTTTTTGATAATTTTCTGCAAAGTATTGGTACCAGTCGGCAAAATTAATTTTTCATCCTGTAAATCACCAACATTAATTTTTTTCTTGACGCTCAGAGGATTTTTAGAACTCATGATGGCACAAAGCAAATCATTAGTCAGGTTTAACACAAAAAAATCTTCATTGATAATCTCAGGATTACTATCGGAAGAAATAATAAAAGCAATATCAATTTCTTTGTTTTTTAAAGCTAGGAGCAAAGCAGAACTGCCTGTTTGCAGCAGGGTTATATTGATTTTTGGATGCTGTTTTTGAAAACCAGCCAACAGTGAAGGAATATCAAAAATTTCCATAATTGGTGTGGCCCCGATGCGTAAAGTGCCAACTTGCATAGAGGAATAATCATGCATGAGAAGTCCTAATTCCTTCCAATCGTCTAAAAGTGCCTGCGCATAAAACACAAAGGCAGAACCAGCTTCCGTCAAGGTGATGCCTTGATGGCCTCGTTCGAACAAATGAATATCCAGCTCATTTTCCAGTTTTATGATTTGGTTGGATAAGGATGGTTGGGAGATAGTTAAAGATTCAGCAGCTTTAGTAAAATTTAGGAATTTGGCAACGGTTACAGCATAAAGTAACTGGTTTTTTTCCATATAAAATTTCATCTCCCCACCAAAAAAGTATTAATAAACTTTTAATAAATACAAGGCCAAAAATGATATATCATAGTTAATAACTATCACGGTCATAGACAAGATGTTTTGTACAAAATATCTAAACTTTGTTACAATACATAAAGAAGATGAATATATTATACCTTTCTGAAAAACAAAAAACAACGATAACGGTGAGATGGCGCCACTCTTACTGTGTTTTTAAAAAGAAGGGAATTGAAACATGCTTCGGTTAGTTTTCAAGTCTTTTCACGATGATGTGAAAAGCGAAAGCAACTGAAGCATGTTTTTTATTTTAAGTTCTTCTATAACAAATGAGGGGGTATTAAAAATGGAAATTGCACAATTTATTATGGTATTGACTTTATTACTAATGGTAACAGGGAAAACACCAATTTATTTAACGGCAATCTTAGGGTCATCAGTGGCAGCAATGGCAGCAGGATTTCCTTTGGCAGGAAAGGCTGACGTAACAATTATTAAACTGATTAATAGTGGGTTAAATCCTGTAATAGCTGATATGGCAGGTGTTTTAATGTTTATTGGTATTATGACTAAAGCGGGTTTCTTGGATGTATTAATTCATAAAATCATGCAAATAGGCAGCAGAATTGGTGGTGCAGCTGGTATTACAGCAGCTGGTGCTTTGGTTGCAGGTATTATAGGGGCACTGACAGGTTTTACTCAACCGGCAGTAACTGCAGCTATTACAGGACCTGCATCAACTAAATTGGGACAAGACCCTAATAAAACTGCAGGTCTTGCGGCACATGCCGGCCATTTTGGCAATTTTGCCGGTTTTACACATCCAACACAGGTTGCCGTAGTTGCTACGGCAGCTATAGGCTTCGGAATGATTAACGTAGTAGGAGCTATTGTTGGTATTTCTATCATTTGGTTTAGTTATATGCGTTTGCATAGAGATGCTGCAACTAAAGGACAAACCTTAACAATGGAGCAAGTAGCAGAAATAGAAAATAGTTTAGCATCTTCATCTAAAGTTTCTACTACTAAGGCCATTTTACCATTTGTATTATTCATCGTGGGTTTTGTTTTAGGCTATCCAGTATTTTTAGTAGGTATATTGGCAGCCGTAGCTACAGCTATATTGGGTAAAGTGAGTATGAGTAATGGTGAAACGGCTATGTTAGAAGGTGTAGCTAAAATTGCCACTCCGCTTGTTGCAACCATTGGTTTTTTGTATATGAGCAGTGTCATGAATAAAGTAGGCTTGGTAGGACTTATTTCTGAATTGTTGGGGCCAATTATAGCAATATCCCCTGTTTTTGTTATGTTGTTTGTTTCTGCTATTGCAGGTTTTCTTACCCAATCCAACGCGGCTTCTGTAGCTATTGTTGTTCCATTTTTGCAAGTGGTTTTGAAAATGGGTGCAGATCCTTTAGCTGCAGCTTGTGCAGCCGCCGGTGGCTCTGCAGTTTGGCAATATTTTTTGACAGGTGGACCTGTAGCTGCGCTATCTACGGTTATTGCCGTAGTACCTGGATCAAATTTGAAAGCTGCCAATAAATTTCAAAGACCAGCTATGGTTTTTGGTTTCGTGATTTTGTTTATTTGTGTAACTGTTGTTAATGCATTGGCCTAGATAAAAAGGGGGATGAAGAATTTAATGGAAAGAAAGAAAGTTGTAATAATAACAACTGGCGGTACAATCGCTATGAAATATGATGAAGCAACAAATGGTTTGGTTCCAGCCATTAGTGGAGACGATTTGATTCAAGCAGTACCGGCATTAAAAAATGTCATTCCAGTGGAAATAGTGGAATACAGCAATGTTCCTAGTGGACATATTACACCGGAAATGATGTTCGAATTAGCTTTGCTGGTCGATAAAATAGCAATCGCGGAAGATGTTGCAGGCATTGTTATCACTCATGGTACGGATACCCAAGAAGAAACAATTTATTTACTGGACCTGGTCTGTAAAACTGAAAAACCGATTTGTATCACAGGGGCTATGCGTGGGGCTTCGGAAACAGGGCCAGATGGACCAGCTAATATTTTGGCGGCAGTTAGGACGGCGGCTTGCTTAGAGGCTGCAGGTAAAGGGGCTTTACTCGTTTTTAATGATGAAATTCATGCAGCGACAGAAGTGACTAAAACACAAACAACTTCCTGTAGTACTTTTAAATCACCGGGTTGGGGTCCTATTGGTCATGTATATTCGGATAGGGTTGTGTTTAAACGTCAAAGGGAGCAAAGACAAAAAATACAACCAACCAAAATAGGTAGTGATGTTTATTTGATTAAGTGCGTAGCTGGATTGGATGATTATTTGTTTAAGGCTTTGGCCGCAAAACCTGCACGAGGGATTGTTGTTGAAGCATTTGGTTGTGGTAATGTGCCGCCGGCAGTAAAAGAAGGCATAGAATTGGTTAGAAAGAAAGGGATCCCCGTGGTTTTAGCGACGCGGGTTCATACCGGTCGAGTTGTTCAAGCTTACAGTTATTTAGGCAGCGCCCTTTCTATGAGCGATGCTGATATTGCAGTTAAAGAGCAAATAATTAACAATGTCTGGGACTACAATTCCGATGTCTTACCCAA
>CAYTOV010000119.1:3771-4091 GCA_964439485.1 uncultured Acidaminococcales bacterium
ACAGTTACTATTACTGCTGATGCAAGTACTCCAGATGCTGGTATTATTTTAGCTGGAGAGATTACAGGACAAAAAGCCAGAATAAAATTATTATTGGCACTTGGCTTGACTGATGAGACAGAAAAATTACGATCCTATTTCGATTGATGTTTTTTTACTTATTCTAGAACAAAAACCAGCTATTCAAGAAACAACCTGAATAGCTGGTTTAATTTTTTTAAGAACTAGTAGTGGCAAAAATTACTTGTAAAGACAAAGGTAAGCTGTTTGCTCCGTTACTTTGACTTTGAATTTCTGGTTAGGTGCGACAATAAAGGTTT
>CAYTOV010000120.1:0-3990 GCA_964439485.1 uncultured Acidaminococcales bacterium
AAAGAAGAAATGGTAGCAACTTTGGAAAAATTGCAGTTCGGTGTACAGGAGGAAGGTGCAGAACTTGTAGTAACCGCGCCTACCTGGCGCCCGGATGTTACTTGCGACGCTGATATCAGCGAAGAAATTTGCCGCATCCATGGTTTGGATAATATTGAATCGCATCTGCCTTGCCTCGATGTTACAAAAGGTGGACAGCACATTATTTATGATGTGCAGGACTCGATCAAAGATTATATGGTTGCAGTAGGTATGAATGAAGTAATCAACTATAGCTTTATTCATCCGTCAGCTTTCGATAAAATAGGCCTTGCTTCTGATGATGCAAGGCGCAAAGCAATTGATATCATGAACCCAATTACAGATGATTTTAAAGTTATGCGCACCACACTTGTACCTGGTATGTTGGCAAATGTTGCTTACAATGTTGCACGCCAAAACACCAAGGTAGCAACTTTTGAAGTTGGCCGTATTTACTTTGCTGATCAACTGCCACTTAGCGGCTTCCCGACAGAAAAACCAATGCTTTGCATGGCTTTGTGCGGTAAGCGAAATGAATTGAATTGGAACGAAGGACGCGAAGATGTTGATTTTTATGATGCAAAAGGTATAGTAGAGGGTCTATTGAACAACTTACAGCTGCAAGATTGGAAGTTTACTGTTGGAAGTGCCCCTTATCTGCACCCTGGTAAAAGTTGCTCGATAGAATACGATGGTATGTCTATTGGTTGCTTCGGTGAGGTTCATCCTGCAGTGCAGAATGCTTATGGACTGCCACAAGCCGCTTATTTGTTCGAATTAGAGATTGAACCACTAGTTGCGGCAGCAACACATGTGCCTCAATATACACACTTACCTAAGTTCCCAGGTACATCACGTGATATTGCAGTAGTTGTTCCAACAGAGATTGCCATGAGTGAATTGGTAGAAGTAATTAATGCCAATGCAGGCGAATTGCTGCAAGCTGTTAAGGTGTTTGACGTATATACAGGTAAACAAGTTGCTGAAGGCTGCAAGAGCATGGCTTTCAATTTGACGTTCCAGGCTAACGACAGAACTTTGACCGATGATGAGATTGACATTGTCATCAAAAAGGTAGTCGATGCTGTCGGTGAAACTTTTAAAGCCAAACTGAGAGATTAAATTTTGTTAAAATGTGCAAACATCTATTTACATGTTTGCACATTACTTCTATAATAATATCAATATTGTTCAAAATACTGGATGAGAGAAGGACAAAAAATGACACTGAAAAGATATTCTTTTGGCTATGGCCATGGAACACAAGAAATAGATTTACCAGAAGAGAAGGTTTTACAAGTTATTAATGGCAATCCTTCAACAAAAATTGAGGATGTCAGGGCCGCAGCTATTGAAGCTATGCGTAACCCTATTGGCACTGAGCCTCTGCAAGAAATTGTAGAAAAAGGCGACAAAGTTGCCATCGTTGTCAGCGATATCACCCGCAGCTGGATCAAAACGAATGAATTTTTACCAGCTGTAGTTGATGAACTGAATCTGGCAGGTGTACCTGATGAAGATATCTTCATAGTAGTTGCTCAAGGTACGCATCGCGCTCATACGCATGAAGAAGATGTTGCAGTATGCAGTCAGGAAGTTGTTGACAGAGTAAAGATTTTCCAACATTTTTCAACTGATGAAGATAACCTTGTTTATCTTGGCACTACCAAACGCGGCACTCCTGCCTATGTAGATAAAAGAGTTCTGGATGCTGACAAAGTTATTTTGACAGGCGGCATCACAGTACATTTGATGGCAGGTTTCGGCGGCGGCCGCAAGAGCATTATGCCTGGCGTCTCCGGTTATATAACAATTCAAAAGAATCATTCCCTCGCCTTAGCTGATGAAGTTGGTGCAGGTGCCAGCCTAAAATGCGCTAGTACAAAACTGGAAGACAATCCTTTGCATGAAGATATGTGCGAAGTTGCAGAAATGGTTAATCCTTGTTTCCTCGTCAACTCCGTTATGAATGCTGAAGGTGAATTTTCTCGTATCGTAGCAGGTCACTGGTACGATGCATGGCTGGAAGGCACTAAAGACGTCATGAAGATTCAGGGCGTTGCTATTAAAGAAAAAGCTGATGTTGTTATCGCAAGTCCTGGCGGCTTCCCAAAAGATATCAATATGTATCAAGGCAGCAAAACTTATGATACTGCTGGCATGGCTTTGAAACCAGGCGGCATTCTGATTGCTATGCTGGAATGTCCTGATGTGAAAGAACCACCAGCTTTTATCGATTCTTTCCGCTTCGAAGATATGCTTGAATTTGAAAAAGCTTGCCGCGCAGCTTTTACTATTCCGTTCTTCATTGCCTTTACTGTTGCGCTCCTAGCACATAATAATACAGTATATCTTGTTACCAAAAAAGAGAATTTTGATATAGTACGCAAAACCGGCCAGATTCCAGTTGAAAGCTTGGAAGAAGCTTGGAAATTGGCACAAGCCGAATTAGCTAAGCAAGGCAAAACAGACTATACAATCAATATAATGCCGCATGCTGCTAATACAGTACCGATGATCAACAAATAAACAAAAACAAACCCGATTTTATTCTTTAAAGAATAAAATCGGGTTTTTCTTACGCTTAAGACAGAGAATCAAAGACGATTGCTTGAATTAAGAACATCGCGCATTTTGTGGATAACCATATCCTGAATAGCTTGACGTGCAGGTTTCAAGTATTGGCGAGGGTCAAAATCGCCTGGGTTATTAGCAAGATATTTGCGGATGGAAGCAGTCATTGCCAAGCGCAAATCTGTATCAATGTTAATTTTGCAAACACCGAATTTACCAGCTTGAAGAAGCATATCTTCAGGAACACCCTGGGCTCCTTCAATTTTGCCGCCATACTCGTTGCAAAGTGATACAAATTCAGGCAGTACGGTTGAAGCACCATGCAATACCAGCGGGAAGTTTGGCAAAAGATTGCTTATTTTTTCCAAACGGGCAAAATCAAGCTCAGGTTTGCCTTTGAATTTATAGGCACCATGACTTGTTCCAATAGCGATTGCCAGAGAGTCAACACCAGTACGTTCAACAAATTCAACAGCCTGGTCAGGGTCAGTATAGGTGGCATCTGCGGCAGCAACTTTAACGGCATCTTCAACACCGGCTAATTTGCCAAGTTCAGCCTCGACAACAACACCTTTGTTATGTGCGTAATCAACAACACGTCTGGTCAGCTCAATATTTTCTTCGAAGGAATGTTTGGAACCGTCAATCATAACAGAGGTGAAGCCACCATCAACACAAGATTTGCATATCTCAAAATCTTCGCCGTGATCAAGATGCAGGCAGATGGGAAGACCAGTATCCTCGACTGCAGCTTCAACTAATTTCATAAGATAAACATGTTTAGCGTATTTGCGTGCTCCTGCGGAAACCTGCAGAATCAACGGTGATTGTTCGATCTTGGCGGCATCTACTATTCCTTGGATAATTTCCATATTATTGACATTGAATGCGCCAACGGCATAATTGCCTTCATAAGCTTTTTTAAACATTTCTGTGGATGTTACTAACGGCATAAAATGACCTCCCTAAGTATTTTATTTATCCTAATTATAGCACACCAATACAGCAAAAAAGTATGCTATTTTGGTTTGTGCTTATTAATAATTTTTAAAAGGTCAGCCGGCAGAGGTGAGGACACCTTAATTACTTTACCGGTTAACAGGTGTTGAAACTCTAAGCGCCAGCAATGCAAAGCATGTCTTGCCTGTGGTCCTGGTTCTCCGTAAAGGTTGTCACCAACAAGTGGACAGCCTATATAGGCGGAATGTACTCTGATTTGGTGCGTTCTGCCTGTGAAAAGTATAAACTGTGTAAGGCTAAGTTCAGGCGTATATTGTACTAATACTTTATAGTCAGTTCGCGCAAATTTGCCGTTCTTACTATCAACGATTCTTTCAATAATACTGTCAGGTTTGCGGGCAATCGGAGCCTCAATAGTTCCACACTTTGCCGGCG
>CAYTOV010000121.1:0-3868 GCA_964439485.1 uncultured Acidaminococcales bacterium
AATCAAAGATGTCCTTTTGGTAGAACAATCTCTTTTGCTGCTATATAAAATTATTTATATAATTTGCATTAACTGCACCGTTACCAATGGTACTTCTCGCCGCGGCTGATTTTGAAAGCCCGGTATATCTGCTCAATCAAAAGCAAGCGAATCATCTGGTGCGTAAAGGTCATACGTGAGAAGGAAATCGTTTCATCTGCTCGTTTGCGAAGAGCATCCGTGTAGCCGAAAGCGCCGCCGATAACAAATGTTATGTGGCTGTTACCGCCAAGCGCCAGCTTATCGAATTTGGTCGCCAGCTCTTCCGAGCTGATCAGCTTACCTTTGACATCAAGAACAATTACATAAGAGTTCTGCGGTATGACTGCCAAAAGTCTCTCCGTTTCTCTCCCTAGCACTTGCTCCTTTTCGGCTGGCGAAGGATCTTCCGGCATTCTTTCCTCATTAATAGCGATTGTTTCCAACTTGCAGAAAGGCGTAAGACGCTTAGTGAATTCTTCAATACCGGCTGTCAGATATTTTTCTTTGATTTTGCCCACACAGGCTAGCGTAATTTTCATCTTTTATCCTTGTGCCGGCATTTCTTCCAGCGTAACATCGACGGTCATTTCATTGCCGCCGCGCAGGATAGTCAAAGTAACGTTTGCGCCGATACCCATAGCCGCAATCTTTTCACGCAAGTCGCCTACGCTAGTGATTGTTTCGCCATTGAATTTGGTAATTACATCGTTAATTCTGAGCCCAGCTTTCCAAGCTGGCCCGCCACCGGCAACTTTAATGATATAGATGCCGCCTTGCAAATCTACATCAATGCCATAACGTTCGGCAATATCTTTATCAACCAGGCTTACGCCCAAGTATGGTCTTGAAACACGACCTTGTTTTTCCAGGTCGGCGATAATAGGCTTAGCTGCATTAATTGGGATGGCAAAACCGATGCCTTCTACACCTGATACAGCAATTTTAGCACTGTTGATGCCGATAACTTCTCCGTCCGCATTAACTAACGCGCCGCCTGAATTACCAGGGTTGATGGCAGCATCAGTCTGAATCAACCTGAATTTACGTTCGCCGAGATCGATGGAACGATTCAAAGCGCTGATAACGCCCGCAGTAACACTGCCACGGAATTCCAGTCCCAGCGGATTGCCAATAGCAATTGCCGGCTCGCCAACCATAATTTGGTCGGAATCAGCGAAAGTTGCTACAGTAAGATCGTCAGCCTCAATTTTAACAACCGCTAAATCTGTCGCCGCATCAACGCCAAGAACCTGTCCTGATACAGAACGGCCATCAGACAAGCTGACAACTATCTCTTGTGCACCTTCTACTACATGATTATTGGTAACAATAAGTCCCTTTTTGTCATAAATAACACCGGATCCCGTACCAAGCTCAGCAAGCTGGACTCTGTTGAAAATGTCTCTTACCAAGGCTTTGTTGGTAATGCCGACAACGGCCGGGCCTACTTTTTTCGCAGCCTTCACAATCGGTGTATTTCTTGCATCGCTGGGTTCAGCCGCTACTGCTTTATTAGTTATCTGCTGGCCAGTTCCGCTTTTGGCAGACTGATTATTTTTCGCTAAGGAGCAGCCACCTACAACAAGCATTACTCCCAAAAAAATACCAAACAAAACTGAAGCAGTTTTACTGAAAATACCTTTATTCATAGATATCACTCCTTAAATCAATAATCAATTATGTACCAGATCTCCCTGGGAAGTAACAAATATTCGTGGCAGCACAGAGCAACCAGAGTCATTAAGAATCCTTTCAACTGTTGCAAGCGCCAACTCAGGTTTATTGTTCTCATGACTGATGTGAGCCAGAAAAACCTCCTGCGGCATTCTCTCCATATTAGCTAAAAACCAGCCTGCGGCCGTATTGGATAAATGTCCACGTGTACCAAGGATACGTTCTTTCAGCATCCTCGGATAAGGCCCTGTTTTCAGCATCTCTTCATCATGATTAGCTTCCAGAATCAACACATCGCTGTTAAGAGACGCTAATTTTATTTCTTCGTTAACAAAGCCGCTATCCGTCAGATAGGTGCATTTCTCATCTTTGAAGAGGAAAGAATAACCAACAGGGCTTGCGGCATCATGTGATATGGCAAAAGAAGAAACTGTCATGCCACCGAAGGAAAGCTGCCCACCTAGCAATCTGTGGCAGGAACGTTCTATCTCGTTACGCAGCTCCATCGCTTGCCAGGTTTTCTCATTGGCAAAGATCGGCAGTTTGTATTTTCTGCTTAGAACCGGCAGGCCGCTTACATGATCGGTATGTTCATGCGTTATCAATACGCCTGACAAATCAAGCGGATCCAGGCCGCATTCTTTCAAGCCATTGGTAATTCTGCGGCAGCTGATACCAGCATCAACGAGAAAAGCTGTGTCGCCCGCCTTAATAATGGTAGAATTGCCTTTACTGCCGCTCGCAATTACTGCAACTTCGAATTCTTTACTCATATATCCTCCGCTACAATAAGATTTCCTACACTTGTACCTATACGTGTCGCACCGGCTTCCAACATTGCCTTTGCTGTTGCCGCATCGCGAATGCCGCCGGCTGCTTTGATGCCGAGTCCTGAGCCAGCGATCTCTTCTTTAAGCAAACGCACATCACTCACAGTTGCTCCGCTCTTGGCAAATCCTGTGCTTGTTTTCACGAATTGTGCACCACCGGCAATTACCAATTGACAGGCCTTGCGTTTTTCTTCATCGGTTAAAAGTGCAGTTTCAATGATAACCTTGACCAGAGACGGTGCTGCTGCCGCAACCACCATTTTAATCTCGTTTTCAACTGCCTGATAGTCACCTGTTTTGAAAGCTGATATATTCATAACCATGTCAATTTCATCGGCATGATTGTCTGCTGCCATTTTTGCTTCCAGCTCTTTAACTTCCGGATAAGTGGCGCCCAGCGGGAAACCAATAACTGTTATGACCTTTACTCCCGTTCCTGACAATAAATGCCGCGCCAAAGCGACATAACAAGGGTTGATGCAGACTCCTCCGAGCTGATATTTTTTTGCTTCTTCGCATAGCTGTATTATATCTGCAACCGTTGCTTCCGGCTTCAGAAGGGTATGTTCCAAATACTGGGCAAGCTCTGTCATTATGGGTCCCCCTTATAACTTACAAATACTCTTTGCCTTATATTATAACAAATCCGGTAAAACAAATTGTGAAAAAACAAAAAAAGCCAGCTTTTCAGCTGGCTAACTATTCTTTAAGCCTTATTTTTACAAGTTGGGCAAACACCGTAGAAATAAAATTTCTGTCCTTGTACTTCATAGCCGGTATCGGCTTTCACTTCTGCATCTAACTCAGCAACTGACAACGGTCCTATGTCATCGACACGCCCGCAGACACTGCACTGAATATGTGAATGTTCAGTGACATCAGCATCGTACCTTGAACTGCCTTCGCCTGTGTTTAAAACGGTAATCAAACCTAATTCGTTTAAAATTTCAACAGTCTTATAAACTGTGGCAAAACTCATAGATGGATATTTCGGTCTCAACTCATTATATAGAAGCTCTGCATTGGGATGGGCTTTTGTGTTGGCCAAGGCTTCATAAACAGCTAAACGCTGAGGTGTAACCTTAAACCCGCTATTTCTTAAAACACCGGCCAGACTTTGACTTGTAAGCATAAATTTCCCTCCCTTAACAGTAAATTTTTTGATGTACCAATTAATAACTATTATTATATTGATAATTTGCAAATTTAATTATATTTTCAGAATTATTATTTGTCAAGAATTTAAATAAAGAATTTGCAATATGGTAAAATCTATAGTCTATCTGACAAGGGTTAAAGAGTTCCTCTGGCCGCTTCCACACGCGACAATTCGTCTGCAAGCA
>CAYTOV010000122.1:0-1250 GCA_964439485.1 uncultured Acidaminococcales bacterium
AATTGGTTTCAAACCCAATTTAGCGGCACCACCTTTTTTACAATCCTTATAATTTTGCTTGTTTACTTCAACATTTTCAAAGCTTCTTGAGGTATAAAAACTTCTTTGCCGTTATAGACTACAACACCGTTGAAGACAACTTTGCCTTCAGGGCCGACAAAATAATTTCTGTTCTCCTGAAACTTATAGGAGTGTCCATTTTTTGTCAGTACAAATGAAGGGTTTTTAGCATCACTATTGTCGACAGCACATTTGACACCATACTTGCCAAAAGCAGTTGAAGGCACGAATAGCTGCTCACTGGTTTTATCAAGTTCTCCGCCTATGGCTTTAGCAATGTATTTACCAATATCAGAATTTTGCACTGTGCCGGTTAGTTGATTTTTATAATTATTAGCATAAACATATAACGCTACATCCTCGCCGGTATGACCGCCAGTCGTCCAGCCTAAGTTTGATCTTTTATTAAGTATCGTGCGCAGCGCTTTCATTTTTGCGCCCTGAGAGTCGGCCGCCGTCACAGTATTTACCTCAGCTTCTGTTGGCACAAAACCAAAATTTGTCTTGATCAGATTACTGGTTTGATCTTCATTATTTATTATCGCTTTAGCTAAAGTTTCTTCAGTCATATGCACTTTTTTTAGTGCGTCGGTGAAAGCACTTATAGGCAGTGTTGAGTAATTGCCACTGGTTGCTTCATTACCCATCGAAACGCCACCATTGCCATGATCGCTTGCTACAATAACCAGTGTATCTTTATTGGTTTTGGCATAATTAAGCGCCATACCTACGGCATCATCAAAGGCCTTAATATCAGCGGTTAAAGCTGCCGGGGCATTATTATGTGCTGCCCAGTCCACCTTTGATCCTTCTACCATCAGGAAAAACCCAGATTTATCTTTTGATAATAATTGAATAGCCTTACTGGTCATTTCCGATAGTGCCGGTTCATCCTTCTTGCGATCAAGTTCATAAGGCAAATCACTAGGTGCAAATAAGCCAAACACTTTGCCATCAGTAATTGCATCGAACTGCTTTTTATCAGCAACGAGCTGATATCCCTGCCCTTTAATCTCACTAATCAAATCTTGCTTATCTTCTCTGTCTGCAGGAGTAAAAAATTTGTACCCACCGCCAAAAACAACATCCATATTCTGAAAAACCTGTTGCTCAGATATGTCATTGTAATTCTTACGATTAACTGCATGAGCGGAAAAATCAGCCGGTGTCGCATGCATGATTTCAGATGT
>CAYTOV010000122.1:1350-3868 GCA_964439485.1 uncultured Acidaminococcales bacterium
CCGGTTCCAACTTTTTCCAGTGGCATGGCAAATGCTGACAACGAAGTGCTCAAAACCATACTGGCAGCCAATACAGCGACTTTTTTTCTGCTATTCATTTAATCTACCTCCCCCTTATTATATGGTTCCAGTATAAAGTATTAGTGTTAAGATATTTTTATGAACAGGTAAAGAACATGTTAAATATTAATTTTTTCCCCATTCATATCTATGATAACATCTTCACAAAAATGTGTTTTCCATACTAATTACAAGCATAAAAAAGGTCACTGAAAATGCCAAAACATTCACAGTGACCTTGACTAATATGTGATTTTCTAATATGCATCAAACTTATAGCAAAATATTAAACCTACTCTTTCTTCAGATAAGCTAAAATATCTGCCGCGTTAGTATCAGGTTTAACTTTCGGCATAACTTTTTCAATAACACCTTGCTCATTGATTATGTAGGTAGTGCGCACTACTCCCATGCTCACCTTGCCATACAATTTCTTTTCCTGCCAGACATCATAGCCCTTAATCGCTAAGAGTTCAGGGTCCGCAAGCAATACAAACGGCAAGCTATATTTTTCAGCAAATTTTTGATGAGAAGCAACACTATCTTTGCTGATACCGATGACCACAATATTATCTTTTTTAAATTCATCGTAGGCTTTGGCAAAAGCACACGCTTGGCGGCTGCAGCCAGGGGTATTATCTTTCGGGTAAAAATAAAGGATGACTTTTTTGCCGTGAAAATCCGACAACGAAACAAGATTGCCTTCTTTGTCACACAAAGTAAAATCCGGCGCTTTTGTATTTACTTCAAGCATATTCATGTTCCTCCTTTAATAAAAACAAAATATCTATCCGCATTGACAGCTTTATTATACCAAACTAACAAGCCTGTGTTAATGGCAACAACGGCAAAAAAACAACACGAGTTTGTCCTAAATTGAGCTAGAAATGTATAGTATTGATTTAACCTTAAGGTTATGTTAAAATTTCCTTACGATTTACGTTTTGCAAATCACAAATAATAATTGTACATTTAAGTTTTCTAGGGTTCCGCAGTTTTTACTGGCAGGTCCGAGAGAAAACGCACAGTTCACTGTGTTCACGGAAGGATAAAAGCCTGGGAGATATTTTTATAATATTTCCTTAGGCTTTTTTTATTTTTCTTAATAACCCAGGGAATATTACTATACCAATCTTAAACTAATTTAGGGAGGTGAGGTTTATGGAATGGATTTATCTGGTTATAGCAGGTTTTCTTGAAGTAGGTTGGGCTGCCGGGTTAAAGTATTCACAAGGCTTTACAAGAATATTGCCTAGCATACTGACAGTTATAGGAATGGCAGCAAGTTTCTATTTCTTATCGTTGTCCTTGAAAAGCTTGCCACTAGGAAATGCATATGCAATTTGGACAGGCATAGGAACTGTTGGAACTGTAGTCTTAGGTATTGTTTTATTCAAAGAACCGATTAGTATCATGCGCATTACTTGCATTGTCTTCATAGTTTTAGGCATCGCTGGTTTGAAATTAATATCAGCAGACTAATAATCGTATATTATCATTAACTAACAGTAAAAGATTTGAGGAGGATAAAGTAATGAGTGGTTTCAGTTATAAAGACATTTATGTGGAAGATGGAAAAAGAGTACTGGAAGTTAATATACTCCCTGAAAAATATTGTAACTTCGACTGCATATTTTGTCCCATCGGCAGGTCGCAAAACAAAGCAGACGGCCAAAAATATTTTGGCGAAATTGATAGTTCATTGATTGAACTGGAGCTCATGATAGAAAATACAAAAGCGGAATTAATCTTTATTAACTCCAAAGGCGAAGCCTTGCTTAATGATAAAATCAGCGACGTCATTGACTTTATCAAAGGTAAAGGCTTACCTGTAAGACTGCTTTCCAACGGCTATTTGTTAGGTAAAGATAAATATAGAAAAATCGCCGATAAATGCGATGAAGTAGTTGGAGAGATAAAAGTAACAACAGAAGAAAATTATCAAAAAGCCCAGAGGCCAGTCAAAGGCTATACATTAGCCGAATATATTTCCAGCATGGTTGCCTTTAATAAACAGTATAAGGGCAAGTTCATATTTGAAGTCACTATAATTAAGGACTACAACGATGATGACGAATCAATCCATAAAATTAAAAATATCATTGAAAGAATATCTCCTGACAAAATAATCATCACCAGAATAGAAGATGAACGATTTACGAAAAAGCTTGGCATACCCGATGAAAGATTTATGGAAATTTCAAATACTATTTTATGTAGTACCATCAATTAAAAATCAAACAAAAAGAGTCTATCGCCAGTATTATAAATACTTGTTGCGACAGACTCTTTGTTTTATTAAGGGATTTTTGATGGCGGATGGGGTGGGATTCGAACCCACGGTACGTTGCCGTACACTTGATTTCGAGTCAAGCACCTTCGACCACTCGGACACCCATCCATATATAAATTTCAAGAACATCACATATTATATCATAAAACATAACTTTTATAATAG
>CAYTOV010000123.1:0-2096 GCA_964439485.1 uncultured Acidaminococcales bacterium
TCGCCTGCAGCAGCGGCGGCGTCTGCCATTACCGGTCAGATAACTGATCCGCGTGAATTTTTATAGGAGGTGCCATATGAGTATAATAGAAGGCAAAGTATGGAAATACGGCGATAATATTAACACGGATATTATTTCACCGGCTATTTATATGGAGCGCAGTGTGGCGGAAGCCGCGAAATATACGATGAGCCCGATCGACGAAACTTTTGGCACGGAATATAAGCCCGGCGATATTTTTGTGGCAGAACGTAATCTTGGCTCCGGTTCCAGCAGAGAGACTGCTCCTCTTGTTTTGAAGGAACTCGGTGTGAAGACGATCGTGGCAAAATCTTATGCACGTATCTTTTATCGCAATTGCATCAACGTCGGTATTTTGACGATTGAATGCGCGGAAACGGATAAAATTCATAAAGATGATGTAATATCCATCGACTATGAAAAAGGGATTATTATAAATAAAACGAGAGGCGAACAGTATGCTGCTCAGCCGATACCACCGCATATTGCCAAGCTGGTGAATCTCGGCGGCTTAATTCCTTATCTCGAACATTGGCAGGAAGAACACAGAGGGCAATGACAGGAGCGATACAAAATGGCAACGACGAAAAATACATGTGAAGGCCATCACCGGGACAATTTAACAAAAGGGAAATGTTACCATGAACATAGTCATCGGTATGAAGAAGCAGGGCATGAAAACTGCGTTGCCATGGTTCCGATTTTCAACCATCTGGAAGATGAACAAATGAAGGAAATAGCGGAAGTTATCCAGCATTTTGACTACAAAAAGGGCGAAAACATCTACCGTGCCGGTGATAAGTCCGATGCACTTTATATTGTAAGAAAAGGCAAGATAAGAATTTATAGGTTGTCCGATTCCGGCAAAGAGCAGCTGGTGCGTATTTTGCGTTCCGGTGATTTTACCGGTGAACTGGCGTTGTTTAATGAAGGTATTCACGAAGCCTATGCGGAAGCTATGGAAGAAACCAATGTATGTACAATCAGGCGTAATGATTTGCAGAAGCTTCTTGGCAAGTATCCGGCCATCGCACTCAAGATACTGGCCGAATTTTCCAGCAGGCTGGAACAGTCGGAAAAACAAACGGCTCGTTTTGCTACTGAAAAAGTTGAGACCAGGCTTGCGCTTTTTCTGGCGGAATGTCTCGATGCTAACTTGGACTCCAATGAATTTGTCCTGCCGATGAGTAAGAAAGATATAGCATCTTATTTGGGCACGACTCCGGAAACCATCAGCCGCAAATTATTAGATTTGGAAGAAATGGGCTATATTAGGCAAAAGGCGAAGAAAAGAATAGAAATTTTGGATTTGGAGGGTTTGCACCTCATATAGGAACATCAATACTATTCGTAAAGAGTCGAATTTTTTCGGCTCTTTTTTTATGTTTTTCGGAGAAAAATTGATTTTAATCAAGGTTAATATTCGATAAAGCAATTACAATAAAGTCACCGGGATGAAGCAAGAACAAACTTTATCGCGTGGATCGGTCAACTAAAAACATCAGGAGGAATTGGAAAATGGAAATGCATGCTATGAAATCGATTATGAAAAAATCAATGTTGGGTATCGTTGCCGCGGTCGGCATTATGGTTATGAGTCCTCTGACAGCAAGCGCCCACTGTGACACGATGGAAGGACCTACTGTTGCTGACGGATTTAAAGCAATGGATACTAATAATATTAATTATGTTTTAAAATGGGTACAGCCAAAATACGAGAAGGAAATAACAGAAAAATTCAATCTTAGCATGAAAGTCAAAGATTTGAGCCCGAATGCCAAGGTTCTTGCTGAGCAGTATTTCTTCAGCGAACTTGTCAGAGTTCACAGGGCAGGTGAAAATGCTCCTTTCGATGGTTTGAAACCTTATGGTACGCCTATTGATGAGAAAGTAAAGGCCGCAGACAAGAGTATTGAAGTCGGCAATTTATCACCATTGGAAGGTTTGCTTGAGAAAGAAAAAATGCCTGAACTCAAGGAAAGATTTGAAAGAGTAATGGCGCTCAAAAACTTTGACGTAAACAATGTTGAAGCAGGAAGAGAATATATTGAAGCTTATGTTATGTTCTTCAAATT
>CAYTOV010000123.1:2196-3850 GCA_964439485.1 uncultured Acidaminococcales bacterium
AAATAACTCAACATTTAACGAGGCAAAGAAAACAACATTTCAGACACTGAAACAGTATGTGCCGATTGTTGCAAGAGTTCATGGAGGTCACCACCCGGAATTTCATGAAGTTCGTAAAGTGGTTGATGCAATCATGGAGAAAACAAAAGAAGCGGGAACAAATAAACCTACATTAAACGAGGAGTTTGCGAAGTTGCGTGAGCTCACAGATAATTATACAGTCCCCGCAGATGTATGTGAAAGCTATGAGGCTGTTTACAGGATGTTAGCCGAAATAGATAAGGCATATCATGCTTAAATCACCATGGAATAAGGAAAGAAGGTGAAATTTTGCAGAGATTTATACTAAGGAAGAAAAACCATATAGCATTAATTAGTGCCTTTTTAATAGTCATAGGCTTTATCAATGAAATGGGCTTTAATAATGAAGCTGTGGCTACTTGGGCTTTGGCTATTGCCTCAATTTTAGGTGTTGCCCCTATAGCAATCCAAGCCTATCAAGCATTGAAGGTTAAAGTTGTCAGTATTGATGTTTTAGTTACCATTGCAGTTGCTGGGGCATTTTTTATTAAGAACTTTGAAGAATCTGCTATTGTGACCTTCTTATTCTTATTCGGTGCTTTTTTAGAACAACGGACGTTGAACAAAACGCGTTCGGCCATTAAAGAGTTAACGGAAATGGCGCCGGAAAGTGCTTTGAAAAAAATGGAAAATGGTGAATTTAGCGAAGTTGATGTAGGTGAAGTTGATGTGGGCGATATCTTACTGGTAAAAACAGGCGCCAAAATTCCTGTTGATGGAACTGTTTTGTCCGGCGAAGGTCACATTAATGAGGCAAGCATTACCGGGGAGTCTGTTCCGGTTAGTAAAAGGAAAGATTCAGGCGTATTTGCCGGAACTATTTTGGAAAATGGAACGCTTCAAATTATTGCCGATCGTGTAGGTGAAGATACTACTTTTGGCAGAATAATTGAGTTAGTGGAAGAAGCGCAGGATTCAAAATCTGAAGCCGAACGTTTCATTGACAGATTTTCTAAATACTATACCCCGGCAGTACTGGTGATCGGAATTATTGTGTGGTTATTTTCACGAAACATTGAACTGGCTATTACAATATTAGTTTTGGGATGCCCCGGTGCATTGGTTATAGGCGTACCTGTTTCAAACGTAGCAGGGATTGGCAACGGAGCGCGGCACGGTATTCTTTTAAAAGGCAGTGAAGTTATAGGCGATTTTAGCAATGTTGATACATTCGTTTTTGACAAAACAGGAACATTGACAATCGGCAATCCTCAAGTAGCGGACGAAGAAATTTACACAGACAACGTTGATGAGGTATTAACTTATCTTGCAAGCGTTGAAAATGAATCAGATCATCCCCTAGCAAATGCTGTTGTAGAACACATCGGAGTTACTAAACTATACCTGGTTGAAAAAACAGACGTTGTAAAGGGAGGTGGAATTGCCGCTCAAGTAGAAGGACATAGGGTTGCGGTAGGCAATGTTGCGCTCATGGCGCGGGAGAATGTGTATTTATCAGAAAAGGCCCGTGCGGATATTGCCCGATTTGAAAAGAATGGAAACTCACTTGTTTTAATATCAGTCGACAATGAATTAAAGGCACTGATAGGCATACGCGACCAGATTCGTCCGG
>CAYTOV010000124.1:0-3126 GCA_964439485.1 uncultured Acidaminococcales bacterium
GCTAATATTGAAGAATTTGTAGAATCTTTACCACTAAAATACAAGACCGTTATTGGTGTTGATGGGCAGGGATTAAGCCAAGGACAGAAACAGCGCATTTTGATTGCTCGTGCTGTTTACAAAAATCCACATTTTATCTTTTTTGATGAGGCCACTAATTCTTTGGATGCCAATAATGAAGCCATTATCATGAAGAACCTGGAACAATTTTTCCTGGATAAGACCGTCGTTATTGTTGCCCATCGCTTGAGCACAGTGCGCAATGCCGACCAAATTATTGTTCTGAATAAGGGCATGGTTGTAGAAACCGGGACACATGCTGATTTAATAAATAATAAAAACACCTATTACAACTTGGTGAAAAACCAATTGGAATTAGGAAATTAGACGCGAAAACGGACCAATGGGAAAGCCCATTGGTCCGTCTGATTAACATGTATAAAAGATACCATGAATCTTACAGAAAAAACGCGGCCTATGCCTATTGCAGCTGGTCGCTTTGCCTTCTAGAATCAATCTTCTTTCTCATATTCTTCTATTGTTTTACTTTTATAAAGATAGCCAAAAAGCCTATCATAGACAACTAGATTACAATCAATCAATTCGACTGTTTCAATCGTCTCACGCCCATCATCGAAATAAAACCTACCATTTTTTTCAAAACTACGTATCATTTTTACTCATTCCTCCTTTTTTTTGAGAATACAGGTAGAATATTTTGTATAATATACAGAATATTCTTTTATTGTATCTATTCTATCACTTATTTCCTAGTATGGCTATTTACATTTTCACGAATAATCGATTATGTTTGTAAACATTTGTCATTAATTAATATTTGTTCTTATTTTCAGAATATTTATTACTTGGTATTTATTGCAAGCTGCTATTGGTATTTAACACTCTCATAGCATTGAGAATCGCGATAACAGAAACTCCTACATCCGCAAACACAGCCGCCCACATATTAGCGAGCCCTAAAGCTCCCAAAAGTAATACCACAGCCTTCACACTCAAGGCAAAGAAAATATTCTGCTTAGCGATCCGAACAGTACGCTTGGCAATCTTGATGGCGCTGACAATCTTCGAAGGTTCATCCGTCATAATTACCACATCAGCGGCTTCAATAGCAGCGTCTGAACCCAAACCACCCATGGCAATACCAACATCTGATCTTGCTAAAACAGGCGCATCGTTGACACCGTCGCCAACAAAAGCTACCTTACCTTTTTTACTTTTTCTTGCCATGATCTCTTCCAGCTTCTGAACTTTATCGCCAGGCAATAGTTCTGTATAGACCTGATCAATGCCTAATTCCTTCGCTACTTGTTCGCCAACACTCTTTTTATCGCCTGTCAGCATGACCGTTTGTTTGACGCCCTCAGCCTTAAGAGACTTGATCGTCTTAGCTGCATCCGGCTTAATCTCATCTGCAATTACAATATGTCCTTCATAGTTACCATCAACTGCTATATGAATAATAGTGCCTGTATTTTCCGGTTCATTATGTACTATTCCTTTGTCGGTCATGAGCTTGGCATTGCCGACAAGTATTTCTCTGCCTTCAATAACAGCCTGAACACCAAGACCAGCTATTTCCTGCACATCTCCCGCAATATCACTTTTTATTTCTTTACCATAAGCTCTCTTCAAAGACATGGAAATCGGATGGTTCGAATGGCTTTCCGCCAAAGCTGCCAGTTCCAAAAGCTTTTCAGGCTCCATGTCTTTGGTGGCAATCTCCTGAACATCGAAAACACCTTTGGTCAAAGTACCTGTTTTATCAAAAATGACAATCTCCGTTTTTGCCAAAGCTTCGAGATAATTGCCGCCCTTGACGAGGATGCCGTGTCTGGAGGCCCCTCCTATACCACCGAAGAAGCTGAGAGGAACTGAGATCACCAAAGCGCAGGGGCAAGAGATGACAAGGAATGTCAATGCTCTGAAAATCCATTCCGTGAAAGGCGCATCACTAAAAGTCAATGGGGGAATAAAAGCCAGCATAGCAGCTAGAATTACAACAGCTGGTGTGTAAACCCTGGCAAACTTCGTAATAAAATTCTCCGACTTTGATTTTTTGGCAGTAGCATTCTCTACTAAATCAAGAATTTTGCTTACCGTAGAGTCGCCAAATTCTTTCGTGACGCGAGCAGTTAAGAGACCGCTTAAATTGATACAACCGCTGAGCAGCTCCGAGCCAACAGCGACATCACGCGGCACAGCCTCACCGGTAAGAGAAGAGGTATCAACCATAGAAGAACCAACTATGACAACAGCATCAAGCGGAATCCTTTCACCGGGACGGATGATGATTTCGTCACCGACCAAGACATCGTCGGGATCTACCCTGCTTATTTCACCATCACGTTTTAAGTTTGCATAATCGGGGCGAATATTCATCAGTTCAGCAATGGATTTTCTGGACTTATCGACAGCATAACTCTGGAACAATTCACCGATCTGATAAAACAACATCACTCCTACTGCTTCCGGATATTCCCCTATCAGGAAAGCGCCAACCGTTGCAATAAACATCAAGAAATTTTCGTCAAATACCTGCATGCGCGTAATGTTTCTCAATGCGCGCAGAACAACATCGCCGCCAACGATTACATAGGCCGCAAGATATAGTGTCAAATTTAATATAGGATTATCGAAACCTGCCACCAGCGCAATAACAAAAATAGTGCCACCGATGATAATTCTGAAAAGCTGTTTCTTCTGATTCATCATTTGTTTTACGCCTTTTCTATCTTTACATCGGGTTCGTAATTTTTGACTATTTTTTGTGCCGCTGCAATGATGCCATCCATTTGTTCCCTTTCGGCTTCAATTGTCATTTTGGTCGTCAGAAAATTTACGGAAACAGCTGAAACCTCCGGTAATTTGCTGATAGCATTTTCCATTTTTGCCGCACAGTTGGCACAACCAAGACCCACTAACTTAAATGATTTCTTCATAATATATCCCTCCATCGTTTTAGTTGAGCAACCATTCAACTCTATGTTTAAATTATAGTTGAGCAACTATTCAACTGTCAAGTGATAAACTGTCAAGTGATAAACTAGTCAATTTTGACAAAAACAACCATAGCAAACTATAATGTTTTTAGATACTTCCACAAAA
>CAYTOV010000124.1:3136-3793 GCA_964439485.1 uncultured Acidaminococcales bacterium
TTAGTTGAGCAACCATTCAACTCTATGATTAAATTATAGTTGAGCAACCATTCAACTGTCAAGTGATAACCTAGTCGATTTTGACAAAAACAACCGTAGCAAACTATAATGTTTTTAGATACTTCCACAAAAAGGAAGGTGGTATAATGGTGAACAAAAATAACGAATGCGAAATGATTCATGCCGGAATTGTCGAGACAGTCCGTGCCAAAATGTATGATGAGCCTGTATTAGCTGAAGTTTCGGCTTTATTTAAAATCATGGGTGACAGCACCAGATGCAATATACTCTCTGCTTTAAGCCAAAATGAAATGTGCGTCTGTGCCCTGGCTGTCTTACTCAATATGACAAAATCTGCCATCTCTCATCAGCTGCGCATCTTGCGGGAAGCTAACCTGGTACGTTCCAGACGCGAAGGCAAAAATATTTTTTATTCACTTGATGATGATCATGTCAAAGACATCATTGGCAAAGCTGCAGAACATGTGGTTGAAAAGAAAAAATAGACTAAAGAAAGCGTGAAGGGAGTTAAAAAATGGCTGACAACGTTAATGATTATCTAAGTAACGGGGCCTTATTTAGTAAACTTAGTGATATTACCAGAATTGTCGATCCATTACAAAAAACTGTTATTCAGTATAAAAATAAAGAAGTAGT
>CAYTOV010000125.1:0-3778 GCA_964439485.1 uncultured Acidaminococcales bacterium
AATTGTAAAACAAATAATAGAGCTAGTCAATATATAAATTTATAGATACAAAAAACGGCCTCTTTATGCCAAATAAATTATTTGGAAAAGATAGCCGTCTTTTTATAATGCTGTTATTTTCGAAAATACCTATTTATGCTCTTTCAGTTCTGCTTCAGTTAAAACATCGACATAGGCTGTCAAAAGTCTGTCCTCTGCCGCACAACTTTGTTTATAGAACCAATCGCGCACGGTTTCACTAATTTCTTCATCAGTACCAGTCGCCTGTAATGGATAAACGGCTATCAATTTCTGTGTTTCTTTGTCGCGCAAACCAACTTTTTTCGCATTGGCGAATTTTCCCATAATAACATCTCCTTTAAGATTTTATTCAAATAAGTAACAAGTCATCGAAAGTGACCCTAAGAGGCAGGAATCATTAAAAATAGTCAATTTATCTTCTTGCTTCGCTGCCCCCAGCACATAAAGCAAGGGATAAAAATGTTCCGTAGTGACAAAAGCAAACTCCGAAGATTTGCCAGCTTTGCGATAATTAATTACATCGGCATATTCGCGCTTTACTATTTTGTCTTTAATATATGCATCAAATTCATTCGCCCAGGGGTAACCTGCATCTTCCATATCCCAATTAATCAAGGCAAGATTATGAACAACGTTACCGCTGCCGAGGATCAGTACACCTTGTTCGCGCAAAGCAGCAAGCTCCTGTCCGATTTTGAAATGTGTCGCTGCATCGGCATGCGCATCGATGCTTAGCTGAAAAATTGGAATATCGGCTTTGGGATACATCTTGCAAAGAACAGACCAAGTACCATGATCAATTCCCCAAGTATTATCAATCTGCACTTCTTTGCTAATTAAATTTTTCGTTGCGTGCGCCAGTTCCGGCGCTCCTTGCGCATTATAAACCAGTCTATACAAAGCATCTGGAAACCCATACATATCGTAAATCTGCCTGGGGCTCGCAGTATCCATAATCTTGCTTCCTCTGGTATACCAATGGGCGGAAACAGATAGGATTGCCTCCGGCTTAGGAATATGCGCTGCTATTTTCTCCCAGTTTTTCGTAAAACTATTATCTTCAATTGCATTCATCGGAGAACCATGTCCAACAAATAATACCGGCATTTTATTCGTCATATTTTTGCAGTCCTTTCCGAAGTTAAGAATTATTATTAGTTATAATTCTTAATCTAATTAAACCACTTTCCATACTCTTATTTCAATAGCTAATAGACAAAATACCATCGATACAGAAATAAATTCCTATCGATGGTATCTTTTTTACATATTATGCTGCATAGTCCCCATTGTATTGTCTGCACTCCAACCCATAATGGTCGGATCTACCATGCCGAATACCATCGCCACATGTGCAACAACCAAGAACACTGTCAGGAGAACAAAATGCAATTTCATTTTTTCATTTTCACTTTTACCCTTGCCAATAACACCTAGTTCCAATAGTGCGATACTGAAAAGCGGTATAACACCGGCCAGATAAGAACCGACTGCCAAGATGTCAGCTGTGCCGCGCCACTCAATATTGGGCACAACAGTAGTTGTAAGGTTAAGGAAGATACCCAGGAAGTAAAAACCAAGTACTATGCCAATCCATTTATTCCATGTTCTCCAGGCAGTATCTTTAGTGCCGCGCAGAAAAACCGTAAAAAATTCAGTTGCTACCAAGGCTTCAGCCAATGCTACCGGAATAACCATGTACATGATAAGATTCCAGGGCTGATTTGTTGCCAATAATTCCATATAATGGGTCATATTCATTTATTTATACCATCCTTAATAATTAATAATTTATTTATGCTGAAAGTATAACCGGCAGAAGCACTGTGAAGGTGCTCCCTTCTCCCAGTGTGCTTGTCACGACTACCCGACCGCCATGAATTTCCACCAGCTGCTTCACTATGGCGAGGCCTATACCGGAGCCGCCGCTTTTGCGGTCGCGCGATTTATCGCCACGATAGAAATGTTCAAAGATGTATGGTAAATCTTCCGCCGAAATGCCAAGACCATCATCCGTGAAAGCTATCTTCAAGTACTGTTTACCTTCTTCAGATACCAAGGATGTAGTTACTTTTACAACACCCTGTTCCGGAGAATAACGGACCGCATTAACTATAATATTGTAGAAAACCTGGCTGATACGGTCGGCATCTACTTCTATCTCTGGCAATCCTTCAGCCAAAGCAGTTTCAATGCTGATTTCTTTCGCATCTGACATCGGTTTAAGCATAAGCATTGTTCTTGTAACAAGCTGATTAATATCCGTTGGTGTCTTTTCCAATGCCAGTTGGCGAACTTCTGCCAGTGATAAATCACGTAAGTCCTTGATCAGCCTATTCAGGCGAACTGCTTCTTCATGCAGGGAACTTAACTGTTCTTTACTAGGTTCAATAACACCGTCTACCATGCCCTCGAGATTTCCCTGAATGATTGCCAGAGGTGTCCTGAGTTCATGAGCGATGTTGGCGAACAACTGGCGACGCATATTATTATTGGTTGCCAATGTTTCTGCCATGCTATTAAAAACTGTAGCCAAATGTCCTATTTCGTCATCTTTTTCCACAAAAACTTTTTGGTCAAAGTTACCTTGTTCAATTTGTTCGGTCGCTCTGCTCAAATTACGCAAAGGCACTGTTATGCTGCGAGCCAGCAAATAACTGATGCCTAAACCAACAACAAGAATTATTAAACCAACCCAGAGCAGCGACTGGTGCACCGAAGCCAGAAAAGCCTCTTCCTGCTGCCCCATGATAGCAAGATGGTTTAAACTCATACCGCCCATATGCTGCCCGGTCAGATATTCTTGGAATAAACCAGTCATCTGTGCATTTGCCAAATAAATCAGGATAAAAACCGTTAACACTATTGCTGAGAACATTAGTCCCGTAATGCGATAGGTAATGCTATTCATGATTTACACCTTCCAATTTATAACCGATACCATAGACGGTCTGGATATAACCGGAATCTTTGGATTGATCACCAATTTTTCTTCTGAGATTTTTTATGTGAGCATCAACCGTGCGTTCATAACCATCAAAAGTATAACCTTGTGCCTGTTCAGCAATCTGTGCCCTGCTGAAAACCTTACCGATATTACCTGCCAGGAGCTCAAGAATCTTGAATTCCGTAGGTGTCAATTGCACCTGGTTCTGATTATTCAAGACCTGATGTCGTTCTAAATCAATAGTTATTGCCCCAACCTGAATAGGTTGATACTGTACTACCTGTTTGTGCTCCCGGCGCAGGATGGCCTTCACTCTGGCCACAACTTCCTTGGGACTGAAAGGCTTCGTCACGTAATCATCAGCACCGATTTCTAAACCAACCAACCTGTCAGCTTCTTCGTCTTTCGCCGTCAGCATCAGAATCGGCACATCATTGTCCTTACGGATTTTACGGCAAACCTCCAGACCATCCAGTCCTGGCAGCATTAAATCCAAAACCACAATATTCGGCTTGCGCTGACGTACAATCTGGAGTGCGTCCAGACCATCGTGAGCTGTATAGATAAGAAAGCCATCTTTTTCAAAATAAGATTGCAATAATCTTACCAATTTTACATCATCGTCAACTAACAATACTGAATATTGCGGCATTCGGATCACTCCCTTTTATTTAAATTCTACCATATAATTTACTCAATCATTGTTGATTATTATTGCCGCCATCGGGTTTACGAAATACTGTTTTGAAAAGCCATATTGCGGACAAAACCAATACTGCCGTAAATGCCAGATGTGTGATGATGCCAAAA
>CAYTOV010000126.1:0-3761 GCA_964439485.1 uncultured Acidaminococcales bacterium
AAAAACCCGCATCTTTCTTGTCTGCGTATTGAGAGACAGCTTGATGCGGGTTTAATTTTCGCAATTTAAAGACAATTTTAAATAAATAGTGGCATTACTCTTTTTAATAGTGTATACTAATATTCGCACACGCATAGAAAAAGCGTGGTTTAATATGCAATAATCAAGCCAATAGGACTGTATATTTATTAACAGAATATGCTATCTTAGCTAAATTCCCAGTATCGCCGACTATGGCCAACAAATCCACCATAAAAACCAGCCTGTGGATGCCGTAAGTCGTTAGATATAAAAATTCTCTTGCTGCCTTGGGAATTTCTGCCTATCAGTAAGAAACTACTATTTATTATATTTTGCGGAGGTGTCACGATGTTAATGTTGTTAGGTTTTATTGTTCTGCTTGCCTGCCTTGTTATTGGCGTGCGTCGTGGCGGTATCGGCTTAGCAGCCGTTTCAGCTATCGGTTTGATCTTCTTTATCTTTGTTATGCATCTTAATCCAGGTAAACCACCTGTTGATGTAATGCTGACCATTATGGCAGTTGTTACTTGTTCGGCGTTCCTGCAAGCCTCCAAAGGCCTTGACGTAATGCTGAAATACGCTGAGAAATTCTTACGCAGCAATCCTAAATATATTACTATTTTAGCTCCTATCACCACTTGGGTTTTAGCTGTGCTTTGCGGTACCGGTCATGTAGTTTATGCAATGTTCCCTATTATCTATGACATTGCCATTAAACAGAATATCCGTCCGGAACGCCCGATGGCAGTTTCATCCATCGCTTCTCAGATGGGCGTCTGCGCTTCTCCTGCCTCCGTTGCAGTTGTTTCCGTTGTAGCAATACTCGGTGCCAGCCCGCATCCTTTCGGCGTTATGCAGATTCTCTCCGTTTCTATCCCAGCAACCTTCTTCGGCGTAGTTATGGCAGGCTTGTGGAGCCTTAACAGAGGCAAAGACCTTGATAAAGATGAACTCTTCCAAGCTAAAATCGCTGATCCTGAACAAAAAGCTTTTGTTTACGGTGACCTTGCTGACAAGAGCCTTGTTAATCTCAAGTTGCCTGCTTCAGCTTACAAAGCTGCCATTATCTTCTTGTTGGGTATCGTCGTAATTGCCATCTTTGGCAGTTTCCCACAATTACTTCCTAAATTTGCCGACGCTAAAGGCGTTATGAAGCCTTTCTCCATGACTCCTACCATTCAGTTAATAATGTTGGCAATTGCAGCTATCATCATGACGATCTGCAATGTCAAAACTTCCGATGTTGCTTCCAGTTCTGTCTTTAAATCCGGTATGACAGCTATTGTTTCCGTTTATGGTGTTGCCTGGATGGCGGATACTTATTTCGGTGCTTACCTCCCGGTTATGAAGAAATCACTCAGTGCTGTCGTACTTGCTTATCCTTGGATGTACGCTATCGTACTGTTCTTAGTTTCCAAACTCATTAACTCCCAGGCTGCAGCTGTTACAGTCATCGTACCGATGGCTCTCAGCGTAGGTGTTGATCCTTTAATTATTGTTGGTTTCATGCCTGCTGCCTATGGTTACTTCGTACTGCCGACTTATCCTTCTGATTTGGCTTGCATCGGCTTTGACCGTTCCGGCACCACGCATATCGGTAAGTTCATCATTAACCACAGTTTCTTATTCCCTGGTCTTATTGGCGTAGGTTCTGCCTGCTTCGCAGGATATATGTTGGTCAATCTCTTCTACTAATAAATATTGATGCTCTGATATAACAATCACCCTTAGCTAAAAACTAAGGGTGATTGTTTTTTCGTATATAATTATAACTTATTAATGAAGAATTTCATCCAGAGCCCACATTATCAAACCAGCTTCGCGTGCTTCCTCAGACATTGCCATATGTTGGTTATTCAAGTGCCGCCGCACCCAACCCCATTTAATGCCATTTGCCTTGCAGATTTCTTTATAAGGACTGCCGTTTTTCTGCATCCAGTAAATGTCCATGAAATCGTGATCTGTTAGCTGTTCCGCTATATAGAGAGTAATAATAAAATCTTCCAAGGTCATGTCCGCATTGCGAGCGCGCTCAAAGGAATACCCCGAAATATTCTGGACTCTTTTTACAATGTCTTTTCTGTGTTCATCTTGTTCGAATTTCTTATTTTGTTCATGATTGTTATGATTTCCCTGATGGTTTTGTTGTACCGTCTGATTTTGCTGCCCCTGCGGTTTAGCCGAAACAGGCGCGGCAAGCATACCCATCGAAAAACAAATAGTAAGAAACACTCCCACTGATTTTTGAAAATTTTTAGTTCGCATACTCTGACCTCCTTTGTAAATTTTTGCTGTTTAGTTAATTTTACCATAAAGTTGAGCAATATTTCAGAAATTTATGTTTGTTTCCTCTCCCTAGATTTTGTTTGTTTTCTTGAAAGGTGAGGATTTATAATAGAATAATAGTAACAACTACTAAGAATACGAGGTATCCACAGTGAAAAATTTTCCCACCAGAAATTTAGCCATAGTTGCTGTTTTTTCAGCACTTGCCGCTATTATTTATCTTTTTGATTTTAGCCTGCCTTTTTTCCCACCCTTTATCAAACTTGATTTTGCCGATTTGCCTGCACTGATAGCTGCTTTTACCTTCGGGCCAGTGACTGGTATTCTGATTCAGGTTGTACGCAATGTCCTTCATCTCTTTGTTTCCAACACCGGCGGCGTCGGCGAATTAGCCAATATCATCATCGGTGGTACCATGGTAGGCACTGCAGGTCTCATCTATCAGCATAACAAGACCAAGGCTGGTGCTTTCAAAGCCTTATTGGCAGGAACGATTGCCATGACCGTGGTTGCGATGCCCTTGAATTATTATGTCATTTTGCCACTGTTTTCTTTATTTATGCCTATTGACACTATATTAGCTCTTTCAGCAAAATTTATACCAGCCATTCACGATAAATTTACCTTTATTTTGTATGTTACGCTCCCCTTCAATCTTCTGAAAGGCGCTACTATCTCCCTTTCTTCCTGGCTGCTCTACAAAAAATTGCAGCCGGCTCTGCATCATCTGCGTTCCTGACGCTCAATGTTTACAGCAGCAACCTTGAATACTGCTGTTAACCATAAATTTATCTGTTGAACAGAAATTATCGTAAGTAAAGGTGGTATTAACATGGATGCATTCAATTATCATGCCCCGACAAAAATTGTATTTGGCAAAAATACAGAAAAAAAGGTCGGCCAATTAGTAAAAAAATCTGGCTGTAAAAAAGTACTCGTGCATTACGGAGGTAGCAGTGCCAAAAAATCTGGCCTTCTTGACCGCGTTTTTGCTTCTTTAACGGAGGCTTGCATTACATACGTCGAATTGGGCGGTGTTGTTCCTAACCCTCGTCTCAGCAAGGTTTATGAAGGAATCAAGCTCTGCCGTGAGGAAAATGTTGACTTCATTCTCGCCGTCGGTGGCGGCAGCGTTATCGACAGTGCCAAAGCCATCGGCTACGGCGTAGTTAATGAAGGTGATGTCTGGGATTTATATACGGGCGCCGAGCTGCCAGTCAACGGCTGCCTTTCCTTAGGTGCAATTGTGACAATGCCGGCGGCCGGCAGTGAAATGAGTAATGTTTCTGTCATCACTAATGAAGACGGCGGATTAAAAAGATCTTTGGGTTCCGAGGCAGGTTATTGCCAATTTGCTATCATGAATCCGGAACTTACCTATACATTGCCAGCTTATCAAACCGCCAGCGGCTCTGCTGATATCCTGCTGCATACCATGGAGCGTTATTTTGCCA
>CAYTOV010000127.1:0-3745 GCA_964439485.1 uncultured Acidaminococcales bacterium
GCCTGGTGCGCATATTGCAAAAAACCTAAGACTATTTTTGACCTGAAAGACAGGGCGAAAGGGCTCATCATTCTCATTATCCTGATTATACTATTACAAGCAGTTGTGCAAGCCTTGCTTAATTGGTATAATTAGTAGCAAGACATTGAGAGTGGGTGATGGAAATCGCCGTTAACCGCAAAAAAATAGGTATAATTGGTGGATCATTTGATCCAATACACAACGGGCATCTGGAAACGGCAGAATTCGTTTATCAGCAATTAGGGCTGGAAAAAATGATTTTTATCCCTGCTTATATTGCTCCGCATAAAATCGGCATGGAATATGCGCCGGCTGAGCACCGCTATCAAATGACCTTATTGGCTACCCAGGACAATCCACATTTCTGTGTTTCCGATATAGAGCTGAAGCGCAAAGGCGTTTCTTATACATATGATACGGTCAAAGCTTTACATGAGTATTATGGCGATGAATATGATTTGTATTTTATTATAGGCGCTGACTCCGTAGCAGAGCTTGATACCTGGACCAAGGTGCGAGAAATTATGGGTTTGTGTACCTTTGTGGCAGCGACGCGGCCAGGTTTTGCTCCTGAAGTTCAAAAAGTGATCGAGCATTTTGGCGAACTGGGCAGAACAAAGATTAAATGGCTCAATACGCCGGAAATGGATATTTCTTCTACTGATATCAGACAGCGGGTTCAGGATAATTGTTCAATCAATGGTCTCGTTCCGGCACCAGTAGAAGAATACATACATCAAAAAGGCCTCTACCGCTAGTAGTAGGTCTTGTTTGGTTTTTTACAAGTAAGAGGGGGATCGATTTATGCTGACAATCAAAGAAATGGAGGCATTACTGGAAAAAGCATTGCCGCGTAAGCGCTTTGAACATTCTGTCGCGGTTTATGAAACAGCCATTGAGTTGGCCAAGATTTATAATGCTGACATGGAAAAAGTCAGAGTAGCATCTCTTTTGCATGATTGCGGACGTGAAATACCAATTAGGGAAAATTTAGCGAAAGCTGCTGAGTTTAATATTCCAATTGATGATGTTGAAGCAAATCAGCCTATTTTGCTGCATGCCAAGATAGGAGTTTATCTGGCACAGCATAAGTATGGCGTGCTGGATAAAGAAATATTGAGTGCGATTCAGTATCATACGACAGGTGCGGCAGGTATGTCGCAAATCGATATGATTGTATATCTGGCGGACTTGCTGGAGCCCAAACGTGGTTTTTTTGGTATAGAAGAAATGAGGCAATTGGTAAAGGTTGATTTGGAAAAAACGATGATGAAAGCCTATGCCCTGACTATCAAATATTTGCTGGAACATGACCTTCTTATCCATCCAAATTGTATTTTTGGCCGTAATGAATTGGCAATTAAATTTAAAAAAATGAACCAGACCTTTTAAGGAGATAGAGTATGGAGGAACAAGATAACGAACGGCATGGCGTAGTACGCAAGAAACTGCGTGTTGGGCGTTTGCTTGCATTCTTAGTGTTGTTTTTTGGCGCATTGGTAGGATGTTTTTTCCTGGGTCAATGGTTGTATGCTATTTTTTCTCCACCCAAAATACCGATTGTCGCTGCAGATGATGACATGGTTTTCGACGAAACACTGAATAAACGTCTTAACGTGCTGATACTTGGTGTTGATGATGGGGACAATGAATATAAGGACGCTCCCAAACGTACAGATGTAATGCTGCTTGCAAGTTTCGACCCTGTCAAAAATGATGTCGCATTGCTTTCTTTACCACGAGACACCAGAGTGAAAATCCCCGGTAATCAAGGCTTGGATAAAATTAACCATGCATATGCCTATGGCGGTATTTCCCTGGCCAAGAAGACCGTAGCCAACCTGCTGCAAATACCGATACACTACTATGTCCTACTCAACTGGCAGGGCTTCAAGGATGTCATAGATAACATCGGTGGTATTGATTATTATGTTGAGAATGATATGGATTACGAAGATCCTTATGCGGATTTAAAAATTCATATAGAGCATGGCTATCAACATATGGATGGCGAAAAAGCCGGTCAGTATATCAGATTCCGCAATGATGAGCTAGGCGATATAGGCCGGGTACAAAGACAGCAAAGATTTTTAAAGGCTTTGGCGTCCGAGATATTCAGCGTTGGTAATGTAATCAAAGTGCCATCTTTAATCAATTCCGTTGAAAAGTATATTGAGACGGATATGGATTTTCTAACAATGGCCAAGGCTGCCAACAGTTTCAAGGTTTTTGGCGGCGACAAGGTCAAGTCACAAATGCTTTATGGAGATTTCCAAACTATTGACGGCGTAAGCTACTGGGTAACAACACCGGAAAAAACAGAGAAAACTCTTAATGAACTTAATATTCCTTATAAAAAGGTAAAAAAATGAAAATGGGAGGCGATATTTTGATGATAAGAACAGGAAATGAATTAGCACAAAAAATAGCAAAGCTGGCAAGTGATAAAAAAGCAGAGGATATTCTACTTCTGAGCATGGAAGGTATATCACCTATAACTGATTATTTCATGATTTGCAGCGCTGGCAATAGTACTCTTGTGAAAGCTATTGCGGACAATATAGAGGAAAAAATGGCAGAAGAGGGTATACTCCCCCTGCATAAGGAAGGTTATGCCGAAGGCCGCTGGATCCTGATGGATTACGGTGATTGCGTAGCACACATTTTCCTTAATGAAGAACGCGACTTCTACAATTTAGAACAATTGTGGGCGGATGCTCCTTCTGAACCATTTGTGGAGAAGGAAGAAAATGATAGAAAATAAAAAAGTTGAAGTTAAAACCGTAGGTGAGCACAGACCAGGTGATGTTTGCGAACTGAAGGTTGTACGCGAAAGCGAAATGGGTGCTTTTCTCGACGCTGGTACCGGCAATACGTCGGATGATATCCTGCTGCATAAACAACAACAGGATAGCCCAGTCCAGGTAGGCGACATTGTTAAGGTATATCTTTACCTTGATCCGCACGGCCGTATGACAGCAAGCCGCAAATTGCCGAAAATGCGTGAAGGACAGCTTGGCTATGTCAAGGTGCTCAGCGTTACGCGTGACGGTGGCTTCGTTGATATAGGCGCTGAACGCGGCGTTTTCCTGCCATATAGTGAAATGCGCGGACATGTTTCTCCCGGACAGCTTATCTGGGCAAAACTTTACCGCGACAAGACCGGCAGACAAGCAGTTTCCATGCGTGTTGAAGAAGAAATGATGAGAGCCTCAAAACCAGCTGTTGACGTTAAGGTCGGCGATGAAATAACAGGTACTGTTTATAACATCCTGCCGGAAGGTTTCTTCCTGATTACCATGGAACGTTATATCGCCTTTATTCACCGCAGCGAAGTACCAGGCGGACGCCTTGATTTCGGACAGAAGGTCACAGGCCGCATCGCTTTCGTACGCGAAGACGGCAGGCTGAACTTGTCGCTAAGACCACAAAAAGAACAAGCCAGAGTACTCGACGCTGACTTGATTCTTTCACTGCTAGAAAAGCGCAAAGGCAGTATGCCTTACGGTGATGATACACCGGCAGAAGTCATTAAAGATGTCTTCGGCATCAGTAAATCCGGCTTCAAGAGAGCCTTGGGCAAACTGATGAAAGATGGCAAGGTCAAACAGGAAAATGGCTGGACTACACTTATTGAAGAGTAGATATTGACAAAAATCACGAAAATCTTTATAATACAGCTTGTAAGTCTAATGGGGGCATAGCTCAGCTGGGAGAGCGCTTG
>CAYTOV010000128.1:0-3730 GCA_964439485.1 uncultured Acidaminococcales bacterium
AAAAGCCTGATTCAGGCTGACCTGAATGTTCGTCATGCGAATATTTACGTTTTTGGCATTACCTTCAAAGAAGATTGTCCGGATATTCGTAATTCCAGAGCTTTTGATGTTTTGAAAAGGTTGGCGGAATACGGTATCACGACAAAAGTTGTTGATCCTGTGGCAGACAAGAAGGAAGCGAAACATGAATTCGGCATTGAACTTGTCGGTATGGATGAAGTGAAGGATGCAGACTGTCTGATTTTCCTGGTCGCTCATAAGCAGTTTAAAGATCTGCAGATGGCAGAGATTGATGCCTTATATAATCAGAAATCAGACAACAACCAAAGGGTAATAATTGATGTAAAGAGTATTTTTGAAGCAAATGCTTTTAAGAGTAAGGATTATATCTATTGGAATTTGTAATGGGGGAGGGTTGCGGTAGATGAAAAGCAAAAGAACTCTGATGTATTTGGCGGCAGGTGTAGCAGCATTGGCAATGATTATGGCTGCTTTCAGCTATTTGTTTTCCTCCAGCCCCCTAGGCAAGGGGAGAGACAGCAAAGCCAATTTGCCATCTATATATAATGCAGATACTGAAATAAAAGAAGCAAAAGCAAACTTGCGCACTAAACCGGAAAAAGCGCAGCTTATAACAAGTCTGAACCCTGCAAATAATGGTATTGCCATAACTTTCGATGGGCTTGCGGACGCTGCTACCACCAGACAGATTTTGGATTTGCTGCAAAGGTATGATGTCAAGGCTGCCTTTTTCGTCGAAGGCATGCGGGCATCTGAGGAACCTGCTTTAGTTGCGGAAATCATGAAGGCTGGTCATAAAGTTGAGAACTACTCGCTCTCAGGACGTAAAGCTTTAGAGAAAGTACCGCAGGATGAACTCATACAGGATTTGTGTACAGCGCAAAAAATAATTAAGGTGACAAGCAGTTCTTCGCCTGCCTTGCTGAAGGCAGAGGAAACTGTTTATACGGATAATTTGCTGCAGGCTGCTAAGGCTTGTGGTTTGTCTGCTGTAATAAAAACAGATAAAACGCTGAATGCCCGCAGTTTGGCAAGCTATGATGCGGCAGTTGGTTACGTCAGAAATGTGAAGAAAGGCAGCATCGTTTCTTTCCAACTGGAGCGCCCCAAGGGCGAAAAGCCGCCAGCGGCCAAGCTAGAGGAACAGCAGCCTGCCAAGGATAAGCAGCCGGGCTTGAAAGAACTGAATAAAGATGCTGCTAAGGAGAACGGCCAGCAGGAAATCGTCAAAACTGTCGAACTGTTTTTAAAAGCTTGTAAGAATGAGCAAGTACGCACAGTATTACTGGAAGTTCCCAAACAACCGCTGGCGGTAGCAAAGCCCTGGCAGGAAAACTTAGTGGCTGCCCTGACTTTGCTAAAAGACAAGGCAGGGGAACTTGTTGGCTGCAAAACTGCTTACGCAGCACCAAGCCAGGAAGATCTGGAAGCTTTACGTGTTAAAAATAATGGCAAACTAGTGCAGGAAATAAAAAGTATTCATACGACTGAAAAGGCAGTGAACTACAGCTTTGCAGGCATTGCCAATGAAGCGGCGCTTGATGCAGTTTTGAATACACTGGATATACTTCACGGCAAGGCCACTTTCTTTGTTACAGAAAAAGACATCAAAAAATATCCTGGTGCCATCAGCAAAATTATTAATTCGGGAAATGAAATAGGTATCGGCATCGGTTTGGATGTGGGTGACAATTTTTATACGGAAGCAGCGGAAATTTTGCGCTGTGATGAATTGCTGCAGGCTAAGTTCGGTATTACTACCGACATTGTGAAGCAATTATGGGGTGTAGTACCGCAGGATACTATGGAAGCAGCTTCTGCTACCGGCAAATATCTGGTGGGACAGATCTATACCGTTGCGAAGAAACAACACAAGGATTACACTTCTGCTCAGGCTATCAGGGAAGAACTTTTCCCGAAAGGCATTACATCTTTTGGTATCGGCCAGCAGATTTTCTTCCGCTTGGATTTGTATTCCGACCCTTTAATGTGCAGCAAGCTGCTAGAAGAATTCCAGAAAACTATGATTGATAATATAGCTTATGCTACGTTAGCTGATAACCCGGCAAGCAATCCGCAGAATGACTCCAGTTACAGTCTGAAAACTGTGGGAGAAATACTGCATAACAACCGTTATATCTATGAATATCCTGTGCCGGAGGAAAAAGTTCCTGACTATTTAAGAAGTGATTTCAGGAAGCTGAATGTTAATAAGGATAACTTTATCGAAATGGTCAATAGCCGCTATATCGGAACAGGCTGGGTCAATGACGTGCATAAGGCACTTGGTTTTTCCAGGCAGGAAATGAAACGGCTGGATACCAGTGGCGTCATTCATACTAACGATAATGTTGTGTTTTTAACCTTTGACGACTGGGGCGGAGATGCACCAATCAATAATATTTTATATGTCTTAAAGAAGCACAATGTGCCGGCTACTTTCTTTATCAGGACCAATAAGGTGCAGACACACCCCAATCTTTTGCGTGCGATAGCGGTCAGCGGACATGCAATTGGTTCTCATACAGACCAACACCAGCTCATGGCTCTGTATGATCAAAATACCAAAAAATATGTGCCGACTCAAACCAGAGAAGAGTACCTGCAGGATTTAAAGACCTGCTATGGCAAATTGCTGAGTATAGTTGGTGATGTACAGGTTGATGGACATTATGCATTGACGAGATATTTCCGCCCGCCTGCCTTAGCGGTCAGCAAAATGGGTCTGGAATGTGTTTTTGCCAATGGTTATGAGTATATTGTTTCCGGCTACAGCCCGGGAGATTATCAGGCCAATGGTCCTATGCAGGTGAGATATGCGATCGAGGAAGAGATCTATACCGCCGATGGCCAAGTTAACAAGGGCGTAATTTTTGTCCTGCATATGGGTGATAAGAATGGTAAGCTGACGGCAGAGGCTCTTGATGTTCTGCTGACAAAAAATGAACAGAAAAGCGATAATGACACCAGCAAGTTTACGGTTGGCAGACTATCCGACTACCTGCGTGATGGCTATGACCAGGGAAATCCGAAGAAAACTCTGAGATTGGAAGCAGACAGGAAAGTTGCACCGCAAAATAGATAAGTATGGCAGGTAAACTATGAAAAACATATTCAATAATAAAAAAATTAAAGATGTTTTGCTGGCTATCAGGCCTGATCGCCGGCTGCTTTCCAAAGTACCGGATGCTGAAGGGTTACGTGTCAATAAAGAACGGCGCGGCTTTGATGAGTATAACAGCGAGTATGACATTAAGACACTGATGGATCAGGAACACAGCGGAACTCGTTATTTGGTTGCTTATGATGTGGCTGTCGAAATATGCGGCGAAGATAAGAAGAAGAGACATTGTAAGGCTGTGGGCAGGGATATATCATCGACAGGTATGCTGCTGGAACTCGCGGCGGCAGACGCTGAGGAGCTGGGCCACGCCAAATCAATAGAACTTTCTTTCGAGATCATTGAAGGCACTATGCCGGAAGGCTATGAAATGTCGGTGCGGATAGGCGCAGAAATCGTCAGACAGCAGGTGGGCGAGGGCGGCAGGATATTCTGCGGTGTCCATTTTAAGGAAACTTTGGCCCAGTATGCCAGTAAAAAAAAGGGGCGGTATATTTCCGCGGTTTCTTTTGCGCTGCTTTTGATGATTGCTGTCTTTATCATCCTGATGCGCAGTGAAAGCGTGATTTATTTCAAATTCAATAAAGG
>CAYTOV010000129.1:0-3629 GCA_964439485.1 uncultured Acidaminococcales bacterium
AAAAATCCTAAACTTCGAGTACTTAGAGTACTCTAGTTTAGGATACTATGTTTAACATGTTGGAACCCGGATAAATAAAATTGGTTACCCTGGTAGCAACTACCATGGCAACACCCCAGGCAGCAATTGAAACCCCATATTTGATTACTGACGGTTGGAACATGGAATCGAGCATCTTTAGTTCAGCAACAGTTGCTCCGCTGATACCAAAAGCACCCAAGAGACCACCGGAAATAACTACTGCGGCTTTACCGCCAATTTCAATTAGAGGCATTAGCAAAATTGAGATTGCTTTAAATCCACCTGCCTGTTCTACGAACGAAATAAACGGTTCCAACAATAAAAACAGAAGGAACAAACCAACATTACCAGCCATGCCTTTGACTATCAGTTTAAAAATTTTATCAGTTTTTAAGCCGCCGGCATAACCTGTAGCAAGAGCAAGAATAAGCATAACGACAATAACAAAATTGGTACCCGCTTTCACAACAATGCCATATATTATAGCAATCAAAAACAAAGTGAGGAAAGTATACGTTGCCTTAATGCTTTCTTTGGTTGGCTTAAATTCGTCAAGGCCTACTCGCAATTCCTCTTCATAATCGGTTTTACCTTTGGTTTCTTTCTGAATACGTTGAATCATAAACCAAGTGCAAATCCAGGTTACTAAGGCAATCGGCAATGAAATTTTCAGCAACACATCAATATAGCTCATATGCAGAAGACCCATTACCGTTACCATCGGCGGCGTAAAAGGTCCTATGATAAGCGCTTCTTCAGCGGCAGCCTGAAACATGATGCCAACTACACTTTTCGTTAAACCAACTGCAGCTGCAATCGGTACTACTATCGGTGCCAGAATTGCATTGCCTCCGGCCATCGTCCCCAATAGTCCGACAACAACTATGCAGGAGAGCATAATGCCAAGCATAGCTTTTTTCTCAGTGTCTATACCTATACCATAAATAATCTTGTGGACGATTGTATGGCTTGCTTTTGTTTCTGTCAATACTTCGCCAAGACCCCTGCCTAGCATAATTATCAGACCTACAAGGGCTAAAAAAGATCCCATTGCTTTTGCAAGTACATTACCCATGGAAATCAGATTCTGCCCCGTCATAAAAGCGCCGAAAATAACAGCTATTAATGTTGCAGGCAAAGGATCCATATCTCGAAAAACGAGAATCAGATAGATAATAAGGGGTGCCAACCCCAAAAGTCCCCACCAAATATTGAAGTCACCAGCTCCAGCCATAAACAATCTCCCCCTTTTTATAAATATTTGTATGAAACTTATATGATTATTTTTTTCTCAGCACTTTCCCTGAACCTACGCCTGTCACTTTACCTGCAGCAACAACGGCACGTCCGTTCACAATAACATATTCAACGCCGACGGGATAGCGGTGTGGATTAATAAAATCTGCGCAATCATTGACGGTTGCTGGATTAAAAAGGGTAAGATCGGCTGCCAGCCCTTCTTTAATCAACCCACGATCCTTTAACCCCAGTCTTTCTGCCGGAAAAGCTGTCATCTTGTGAATGGCTGTTTCCAAACTAAGCAACTTCTTTTCTCTGACATATAATCCCAAAACACGCGGGAAAGTACCATAAGAACGAGGATGGGTTGCTTCGCCAGCATCCAGTTCGGCATTTAACGCATAGCCGTCAGTACCAACGGAAACCTCCGGATTCGAAATTATACCCTCCAAATCTATATCCGAAAGTGAAAAATAAACAGCACCGACCGCTCCTTCTTCTTCAGCCAACAGGCGTATAACGGCAGCATCAGCAGCACAGCCCCAAACCTTAGCAATCTCAGCTATCGTCTTGCCTGATAAATGCTCATTACGATTTGATCCGAGACTTGTAATCATGACTTTATCGGCACCACCACGAACATCCATCTCTTTATTGATATCTTGGTTCAAACGCTCACGTAATGCTGGATCAGCTAATCTGGCAAGCATAAGTTCCACACCGCCAGCATGTGCCCATGGTGGTACCAATGCTGTTAATCCGGTACTGGTAGCTGTATAAGGATATTGATCAGCTGCTACATCAACACCTTCCTTTCGTGCCGCTTCAATGTTTTTAAGAGCTTGTATTCCCTTGCCCCAATTTGGTTTACCAATGGCTTTGAGATGTGAAACCTCAATGCGGGCACCGCTTTCTCTCCCAATGCGAATAGCTTCATCAACCGCCTCAAGCAATGTGCTGCTTTCTCCTCGTACATGGCTGGCATAAATTGTTTTGTGTTTTGCCAAAACTTTGCTCAAAGCAATTAATTCCGGCGTTCTGGCAAAACTGCCAGGTGGATAAATCAGCCCTGTAGATAGCCCCCATGCTCCTTCCTGCAAAGTTTGCTCCAGCAACTCTTCCATAATCTGCATTTCTTGCGATGTTGGTTCTCTATCTTCAGAACCCATGGCAGCTATTCTGAGGGCTCCATGAGCAACTAACGGTACCAGATTAAGGCCAAGACCTATTGTATCAAGTTTGTCTGCATATTCAGCAAAACTTTGCCATCTGCTTCCATCTGCAGGAGCCGTGTGATTATGCAAGGTAAGATATTTCTCTAATTCCGCCGCCTTATTTTCCACAACAGGAAACGCACCAATACCACAGTTTCCGGTAACGTCACTTGTTATACCCTGCATAATTTTACTTTCAGCCAAATGATTACGAAAAATGCTGGCATCCGTGTGACTGTGCATATCAATAAAACCCGGTGCTACTATAAGCCCATGTGCGTCAATTTTAGTTTCAGCATCACAATTTGTGAAATCCGATCCAATTTCGGCAATTTTATCACCTTTGATAGCTATGTCTGCCGTATATTTTTTTGCACCTGTGCCGTCTACAATTTCCCCACCATGAATTATCATCGAATACAAGTTAACACCTCCATTTTTATATTGTTCACCTTACAGTTGCTCATATTTAAATACTTTCATTTCATATTCCTCATATTTTTGCCATAAGGCAGGCTGAAAGCTTCTTCCTGCGGCATTTGCAGATAATGATAGGCTAGTTTCGCGGTCTCACCAATCATTTTCATACAATAGATCTTTCTCTCCTTGCCTTCCCAGTCATCATATTTGCTGCTAATTCCTTCGCAGGAAGTGCAGCCATTTCTTTCCACAAACTCACCGACCAGAGCATTATAGCGTCTGTAATATTTATCGGCAATTTCTGAGCCTCGTACTGAAGCATCAGCTGCGTAAGGATCCTTGCGGCCATAAACGGCACTATTAGCCAGAACTGCCGCCGAAAGCGCTCCGCAGGTAGCTCCATAAAGTCCGATACCGCCGCCAAAACCTGTACACATAGCCACCGTTTCTTTTTCTATAGGTAATACACCAGCACGAATCAAAGCTTCCAGGACACTTTCCGCGCAGTTAAGTCCGCTCTTAAAGTTTTCTATTGCATACCTACTGACCAACTCGCTTAAATCATCGTTCACATTGTTCATTACCGTTCCCCCTATCCAAAATTGACTAAATTCAATAAATAATTACTCTATTCTGTTTTGCCGTTATCTTTTCCTGCCAAAATCAATATATTCTACGAGATAAATAAATATCCACCAGCGTAGCTGGTGGTTTTTCCTTTTCGGGCATAGCCCT
>CAYTOV010000130.1:0-3599 GCA_964439485.1 uncultured Acidaminococcales bacterium
CTGCCCTTGAATTCTTTGAGGGCTTTTTTTAGTTCTTCTTTGGCATCAACGTCAAGATGGTTGGTAGGTTCGTCCAAAACCAGCCAATTTACTTCTCTAAGCATTAGTTTGCAAAGACGTACTTTGGCAGCTTCACCGCCAGAGAGAACGAAAACCTTGCTGGTAATATGCTCGTTGGTCAAGCCACAGGCTGCAAGAGCGGCACGGATTTCATAATTGGTCATGCCTGGATATTCAGCCCATACTTCTTCCAAAGCAGTATTTTCGTTTTTAGTGCGTTCTTCCTGCTCAAAATAACCTGGCACCAAAAACTCACCAAGTTCAACCTTGCCTGCCAGTGGCTGAATTTGGCCGAGGATTGTTTTTAACAGTGTTGTTTTGCCGAGGCCGTTAACACCTTTGATGGCAATCTTTTGCCCGCGTTCCAGGGAGAAAGAAACAGGTCTTGTAAGGGGAGTATCATAGCCAAGAACAAGGTCTTTCGCTTCTACGATGAAACGGCTAGGAGTACGCGCTTCTTTGAACTTGAAGCTCGGTTTTATCTTTTCCCTTGGTTTTTCGATAATGTCCATTTTATCCAGTTTTTTCTGGCGGCTTTTGGCACGGCCGGTTGTAGAAATTCTTGCCTTGTTGCGGGCTATAAAATCTTCTAACTGAGCAACTTCCTGCTGCTGGCGCTCATAAGCACTGTTTTGCTGTGACTTATAAATGGCAGACAACTCAAGGAACTTATCATAATCACCGGTATAACGGGTTAAAGTACAGTTTTCCAAATGGTAAATTACGTTAACTACTTTGTTCATAAAAGCAACGTCATGGGAGATGAGGATGAAGCTGTTCTCATAGTTTTGCAGAAACTTAGTTAGCCATTCGATGTGTTCTTCGTCGAGATAGTTGGTTGGTTCATCTAGCAGCATAATTGAAGGATCCTGCAGGAGAAGTTTTGTCAATAAGACCTTGCTGCGCTGACCGCCGGATAAATCTGCAACGTCACGATCGAGGCCGATGTCACCTAAACCAAGACCATTGGCAACCTCTTCTATTTTCGCATCAAGTGAATAAAAACCGCTGTGTTCCAACTCTGACTGGATTTCACCAACCGTTATCATCATTTTGTCGAGTTCTTCCGGTGAAGCATCAGCCATTTTGTCGTAAAGCTCCAGCATCTGCTGCTCTTCAGCGTACATCTTATCGAAGGCGGTTCTCAGAATTTCACGAATGGTTGTACCAGCTTGAAGCGTGCTCTGCTGGTCAAGGTAGCCTACAGTTACGCGGCCCGGCCACTCTACTTTGCCCTCGTCTGGTAAAAGGTGTCCGGTGACAATGTTCAGAAAGGTTGATTTGCCTTCACCGTTAGCACCAACGAGGCCGACATGCTCACCACGGAGCAGTTTAAAAGATACATCCTCCAGGATCTGGCGACCACCGAAGGAATGAGATACATTGGTAACGTTTAAATAACTCATTTCTTACCTCTTTCAAATATTAATCCTTACAATTTTAACTTAAAAGTGAACTTTTTGTCAAAGATAATAATTAAATAAAGGATATTAGAGTTATGCGTCGAAGATAAAAGTTTATAACTCTGGAAAGGAGGTAAATCGAATGATTTTTACTGATCTGTCTAAAATCAATGACTTGCTGCCTTATATGTCCCTGCGCATTGGAAAGGCTTTGGCTTATCTCAGAGATACAAACTTTGCTGACTTGCCAAATGGTGAATACGAGGTAGAGGGACGGGACATCTTTGCCCGTGTTAATACATATGAAACAGAACCCAGGGAAGAAAAAAAGCCAGAGTCGCACATTAAATACATTGATGTTCAATTTTTGGTTTCAGGGAAAGAGAGTATTGGTTTCTGCCCTTTGACTGAAGAACACAAAGTAGTTGAAAATTATGCGGACAAGCAAGATTTGCTATTTTACGAAAGAGCGTACAACGAGAACTACGTGAATATGAAGGCGGGCGATATCGCCATCTTTTTCCCTTGGGAAATACATCGCCCTGGATGCAATGTCGGTAACGAAAAAGACCAGGTTAAAAAGGTCGTCGTGAAAGTTAGAAACGGCGGCTGAGATTTTTTTAAAAAAGTGTTGACATTATTACGGTATCCCCGTATAATATCACTTGTGACGTTACCAGTCACGAAAATTCCTCGATAGCTCAATCGGTAGAGCACTCGGCTGTTAACCGAGTTGTTGTAGGTTCGAGTCCTACTCGGGGAGCCAATGGCCGGTTGGTCAAGCGGTTAAGACATCGCCCTTTCACGGCGGTATCGGGGGTTCGATTCCCCCACCGGTCACCAATTCCGGGCGGTTAGCTCAGCTGGGAGAGCGCCTGCCTTACAAGCAGGATGTCGGCGGTTCGATCCCGTCACCGCCCACCACTAAATCAAGCACTTCGTTCGAAGTGCTTTTTTTGTTATACTATGATTAAATAGATAATAAAGTTATGATATAATTGTTTTGTACATAGTCGTATGATTGGGCTTAAACCAATTGTCCGGCTTTTTATTTTTGCGAAAGGCAGGGAGTGCTATGAAGTTTAAAGTTCTCATTACAGAATATATAGACCCGTCAGGAATTGAATTTCTAAGGAATCATGACTGCGAAATTTTATATCAGGAGCAATGGAAAGACAATGAAATTATTGAGAAAATTGCTGATTGCCAGGCATTAATTGTGCGAATAGCCAAAATTACGCCGGAAATCATAGATGCGGCGAAGCAATTACAGGTGATTGGCAAGCTGGGAGTTGGAGTTGACAATATTGATGTGGAACATGCTGCTAAGAAGGGCATTCAAGTTGTTAATGCACCGGTTGCAACAACGAATTCAGTTGCTGAACATATAATTTTGAGCATGTTCTATTGTGCGAGAGAAATTGGTATCATTCAAAAAGAATTTTGCGAAAAAGGTAATTTTTATGTCAAAGACCAAAGGCAAGAGGCGATGGAGTTGGAAGGCAAAACACTCGGTCTGCTCGGCTGCGGCAAAATTGCCCGCGTGACTGCCAGAAAGGCTTCTCAAGGATTAGGCATGCAGGTAATAGCATATTCACCTTCTCTAAGGCAGGATAAGGTACCAAAGTATATTAAAGTAGTGTCACGTGCTGATGTTTTCAGACTGGCAGATTTTGTAAGTGTTAATTTGCCGGCGACAGCGACTACGAAAGGCAGTATTGGCAGTGAAGAGTTTGCTATGATGAAAGACACCGCTTTCTTCATTAATACAGCACGCGGCAGCATTGTAATAGAAAATGAGCTTATAGAAGCAATCACGAAAAAGAAAATAGCTGGTGCGGCGATCGATGTTTTTGAAGAGGAACCACCAAAAACCAACAATGAATTGTTACACTTACCAAATGTATTAGCTTCACCGCATAGCGCTGCGCAGACGAAGGAAGCCCGCTATCGGGTAAGCTTGCAATTGGCTGAAGAAATTTTCAGGGCCCTGCAAAAACGCACACTTAAGTGGCCGGTAAACAAGCTTTAGTAAGTAAAAATAGACCGTGCAAGAAAAAAGACTTGACTACAAAAGCTTATTTAGGTATAATCTATTTTGTGATTCGGGGCGTGGCTCAGTTTGGTAGAGCACCT
>CAYTOV010000131.1:0-3592 GCA_964439485.1 uncultured Acidaminococcales bacterium
AAATAAACAAACGCCAATCCGTTAGGATTGGCGTTTAACATTACAAAATTGATTTTTTGGGGTTATTTCTGTGGTTTCTTTTGTTCTAAAAAATCAGCAAATTTATCTTCAATCCGTTCGCAAATTCGCTCACTCATGGGAAGCAGACCTTTATATTCACTTTCCCGCATATCCAAGATCATCCAAATGTTTTCTTTAGTTTTATAATCGGTCAAAAGAGTTTTAAATCCAGTATTTGCTATATTCTTGTAGTGTTCCGGTATAACCTTTAATCGTTTCACTGGTATTTGTACAACAGTTTTTTCTTCCCTGATGTTATTTTTATTATCTATTTTCGTTTTAGTTACAACCGTTTCCACATATTCAATTTCTTCATGCCACTGTTCAGGGACATAAATTTGTTCCGTACCGTATGAAACAAGATTATATTCCAATATTTGATCAACAAATTTGTCTGCATTCATATCCATGATTCTCTGATATCTCTGCGGATCAGTTTTTGACACTTCTTTTAAATCTTCATTAACAACTCCACTGATTTTGCCCAGTAAGTCATCCTCAGAAAGCAATTTTACACCTATTTCATTAATCTTCTTATTATTTTTGATTTGTTCACAATACTCTCTAATTCTTATTTCATCAAAATATTCAAGTTTGATTCCGTCGGAAATTATAACTGGTTTGATAAGAATACTTTTAATATTTTCTTTATCATATTCTTTATTCTGCCATTCATCTTTTCTTTCCTCCGCATAAGTTATATTACTCAACGTAAAAAGTATAAATAGCAGCACAAGAAAGATATTATTGATCCTGATTTTGTTCATATTGCTCCCTCTAAACCTTTAATCCTTCAGATCAAACTAATCTTTCAATTTTGACAAATACTTAGCTGCGCTAAGGGCAGCGACTAAACCTTGACCTGTTGCTCTGCTGATCTGCCACGGCTGACCCGTGCAGTCACCGGCTGCAAATATACCGTCAACACTTGTATCCATGTCCTCGCCAACTGCAACAGCTTTGCCGTGTAGCTGCAGTTCTGGGAATAAAGAATCAATGGGGTCGGATTCTCTTAAAATGAATACCCCATGTACCGGATAATATTCATGCTTGGTTCTGACACCGGTCACCCTGTCGGTACCGGTTATTTCATCAGTATCTGCTGAAGCAATCTCAATGTTAGAATATTTCAGGGGTTCTTCCAGCTTGAAACGTGGCATCAACACGACCTTTTCACATATTTCCGCCAAAAATTCGACTTCTTCCAAAGCACCAGGAACCGTCACGATCGCCGCAACCGTCTTGCCTTTAAAGAAATGGCCGTCACAAGTAGCGCAGTAGCTTACTCCTCTGCCAATAAATTCTTTTTCTCCCGGTATGATTTCCGAAGAAGAAGCACCTATCGCCAAGATAACTGATTTGGCATTATAAAAACCACTAGCCGTACCAAGTGTAAAAGTCTTGTCATCCTGGCTGGCATACATAACCTTTTCTCTTACTATAACTGGATTAAAACTCATGGCATGCGCAAGAAATTTATCCATTAATTCCTCGCCGGAAATTTCAGGCAAACCCAGGTAATTACTTACCATATGAGCTTTGCGCAAACGCGGACTAAAACCATTAACGTCAAAAATAATAACATTTTTATTACGAATGCTGGCTGTAACTGCAGCCGAAAGGCCGGCTGGACCACCGCCGATAATGGCAACATCAAATATCTTTTCCATAACCTCGACCGCCTTTACAAAAAATTATCATATTCGAATAACTAGTTCTTATAGTTAATTCTAGTTTATTGGCCATAACAAGTCAATTCATCAAAAAACTTATGTTAATTTTACAACAAATTTAATAGATAATAGTTATTATTCAATATCTTTTAAAATTTTTACAGAAAAGCAAAAGGATTTTTTATTGGAATGGCGAATTAAAATAAATAATGGTTTAAAAGACCATTATTTCAGGAAAGGAAGTGTTAGCAGTTTCAACAAAAAGTTAGTTAATGGTAGAAGATACTATCAACATTTGTAGGCTAACAAGCGGAAATTTACCGCAATAATAAAAGGAAAGAGGGTATTTTTAATGAGAGATGTAAAATTTTTTATCTGTAAACATTGTGGAAATATTGTAGGCATGATTCATGACAGTGGGGCTCCTTTATCCTGCTGCGGCGAAAACATGACTGAATTAGTAGCTAATACAGTTGATGCTGCAAAAGAAAAACATGTTCCGGTTATCACCATCGAAGGCGATACCGTTACTGTAAAAGTTGGCAGCGTAGCTCATCCGATGTTGCCGGAACACTACATTCAATGGATCTATCTGCTGACCGAACAGGGCGGCGAACGTAAGATTCTTAAACCTGGCGATGCTCCTGAAGCAGTTTTCGTTATGACTCCTGGCGACAAGTTTATTGCTGCCTATGAGTACTGCAATCTGCATGGTTTGTGGAAAGCTTAATAAGTAAAAAATATGCGGCTGTGACCAAAAGTCACAGCCGCTTTTTTATATCTAATTGGATTATTTGTTATAAACGATATCTCTGTTTATTTTGCTTAAATCCTGAGCACCAGTCATAATCATGGCCGCTTCGAGTTCAGCCTGCATATATTTTAGCAAGCAAGCAACTCCTTCAGCACCACCAGCACCAGCCTGCGTTATCGGCCTGCCCAGCAGAACAGCGTCAGCACCCAGTGCCAACATTTTTAGTACATCAAAACCTGTACGAATCCCGCCATCAACAAAAATCATCATTTTATTGCCGACAGCATCAGCCATCCCAGGTAAAACCTCTGCTGTTCCCGGCGTATGGTCAAGCACGCGTCCGCCGTGGTTGGAAACAACGATACCATCAATACCAGCCTCAGCACACTTCAAGGCATCTTCTATTTCCATCACACCTTTGATAATCAGAGGCAGCTTTATATTCTGTTTCAGTTCAACAAGTTCTTCAAAAGTTTTAGGGCCCACCGGCTGTCCGGAAACAGTCATGTTAATCAGAGCCGCTGCATCGACATCAATAGCAACGGCCACAGCGCCTGCGGCTTCTGCCTGATATGATAGCTCAATAATTTGTTCGTTAGGTCTCGGCTTGATTGTCGGAATCCCCCAGCCATCTTCAGCAAGAATAGCGTTAAGTCCGCTTTGGTAAATTTCTTCGAGCTTGCCATCACCAACCATACCCATCGCGCCTGCTGCTTTAGAGCCGCTGATGACAGCCTTGGCATAGTCTGCCTCCGAAATATAGCCATTCCAATTAAAGGCAATACCACCGATAGGTGCGGCCAAAATAGGCATCGATAATTCATTTCCCCACAAATTAAAAGCTGTTGAAGGTTTATGGACGGTATGAATTATCCGCTGACGTAACTTTACTTCTGCCAACGCACTGATATTATTGCGAAAAGCCTGACCGGAACCAACACCACCCGCTCCTGGAATTTCACCAGCACAAGCACGTCCATCACAAACAGGGCACATGCGGCAGACTTTACCAAACTTTTGCCTGCCTAATTCCCTTAATTCTTTCATATCCATCAAAATTCACCTCATATGCTTTAAAATAATCATTTTTATTATACTATAGAAT
>CAYTOV010000132.1:0-3554 GCA_964439485.1 uncultured Acidaminococcales bacterium
ATTTTCAATCAGGTGATGAAGGACCGGAAGTTGTAGAGTTGCAAGAACGTTTGATCCAATTGGGTTATAACATTTCTGTTGCTGATGGTGTTTTTGGTAATGAAACTACTTCTGCTGTTAAAAAATATCAACAAGATATTGGGACCGAAGTGGACGGCATTGTAGGGGAAACAACCTATTATTCTTTGCTGAAGAGAGATATGCCGCCTTCACGTGCAGGTAGAACCACAGCAGCGCGCAGTATAATCAGCAATGCTTTGCAATATATTGGTGTTCCATATGTTTTTGGCGGCACAAGCCCGTATGGGTTTGATTGTTCAGGTTTCACCAAATATGTTTTTGCAAGTGCAGGTATTAGTTTACCGCGTGCGGCAGATGGCCAGTTCTATACTGGTGCTAGAGTTTCTATGAATAATTTGCGTGCTGGTGACTTGGTGTTTTTTGAGACATATGAGCCTGGTCCATCCCATGTTGGTATTTATATTGGCGACGGTGAATTCATTCATGCCGGCAGCAGTACTGGCGTTACGGTATCAGGATTGTATGATCGCTACTGGGGTGAGCGCTATCTTGGAGCTACCCGTGTAATGTAGTAATTAAAAACAGGCGTTTAGCGCCTGTTTTTTTATGCCTGAAAATGAGTATGCACATGATTTGTAAATTGTTTGTGAAAGGGAAGTAATTTAATAGACAATATTGTATAATTAAGTCATCAAACGAATGGTGGTGTAGTTTATGGACAAACAACAGACTGTTTTAATCGCAGATGACGAGGCGCAAATTAGAGAGATTTTGAGAATATATTTTGAAAAAGAAGGCTTTAAGGTTGTTGAGGCCGCAGACGGAGCGGCAGCAATTATTCAGGTTCAGGCGGCAAAACCTGACATTGTAATTTTAGATATAATGATGCCTGTTTTGGATGGACTTGAAGTATGTAGACAAGTACGTAAAATATCTGATATCCCAATTATTATGCTGACAGCCAAAGACGAGGATGATGATCGCATTTTGGGTTTGGAAATCGGAGCGGATGACTATATTACCAAGCCTTTTAATACGCGTGAAGTAGTTGCACGTGTTAAAGCCGTTTTAAGACGAAGTGGTCAGGTAACTGTTCGAACTGGCGAAAGATTGAATTACCCTGATCTCATGATCGATTTGAGTGAATATAAAGTTGTCGCTTTTGGCAAAAATGTTACTTTTACTGCTAAAGAGATGGAGCTTCTCTGGTGTCTTGCCTCAAATCCTGGTTTGGTGTTTTCGCGCAACCAGCTCTTGGAAACAATCTGGGGTTATACTTATTATGGTGATACGAGAACCGTTGATACTCACATAAAACGGGTTCGTCATAAGCTCGATATACCGAAGGATTCGCCCTGGGATATTACAACAGTATGGGGTGTTGGTTACAAATTTGAGGTGAGAAAGTGAAAAAATCGCTTAGCACGAAGCTGATGTATAGCTTCATGGCGTTAATTGCTACCATTGTTATAGGTGTTACTATAGGCATGTCCTTTCTAATTACTGACTACTTCTTTGAAGAAAAAGAGAAGGAACTATATTTAAAAGGCCGTGAAGTAGCGATTACCGTTGATTATTTTATGCGAATAGAACCTGATCATTTGCTGCTTAACAGATACCTGTCTTCAATGGACAGATTGGTTGGCGCTCGCATTTGGCTTTTTGACAACAATTATGAGCTGGTTGCTGCTTCTAATTCGGGAACTGTATTAGGTCGTGATGCTGATGATGAAGCAGATTTTTCCAAATTAAAACAAGAAATCTACGAAAAAGATGAAAAGGCTGCAGGCAATTCGGAAAACGAAAAAAAACAGCAGGGACCTTTAATGCAGAAGATGAAAAGCGTTTTATCCACTGTATATGAGGGGAAACCTGTTAATTTACGTATTTTTCATCCCTATTACAAAGAGCAGGTATTGCTCATAGGAGTTCCTATAGGCAACCTTGGCGGAAGCCTTGACGGGGCTATGTTGATGGCGGCACCTATCAGCGGCTTGGATAAATTTTTGAAGGATATCTACATATATACTGCTATGGTCGGGCTTGTTGCCTTGCTTTTAAGCTTGTTTATTGTAAGACGGCTATCCAAAACAATTGTCAAACCACTTGTTTCCATGCGTGATAGTGCTTCTGCCATAGCAGCTGGCGACTATAGCCGCAAGGTGGAAGTGGAAGGCGAAGATGAAATAGCAGAACTCGGTGATTCTTTGAATGCCTTGGGTAACGATTTGTCTAAGTTTGTCAAAAAGACCCAGAAAATGGAAAAACTCAGACGTGATTTTGTTGCCAATGTATCTCATGAACTAAGAACGCCTATAACCATAATCAGAGGTTATAATGAAGCGATTTGTGACGGAACTGTCACCGACTCAAAAGTAGTCCAAAGATATAGGAATCTGATCAATGAAGAAACCATCAGGCTGGAACGCTTAATCAAAGAACTGCTTGACATAAGCCGTTTGCAGATAAGTGAAAAAGCTGAACCGGAAAATATTCCTTTAGGGAATATTGTGCGCAATGTTGCCGAAATGCTGACCGTTAGAGCTGCGGAACGTAATATAAAAATTAATGTTAATGTTGATGATATGGTGAACATTAAAGGCAGCGGCGATCGTTTGGTACAGCTTGTAATGATTCTGGGTGATAATGCAATCAAATACTCACCTGATAATGGGATTATTAGCTTTGAGGTATTCGTTAATAAAAACAATAAAGTTGTACTTGCCGTAGAAGACCAGGGACATGGCATTCCAGAAGAGGACATTCCTTTTATTTGGGAGCGTTTCTATAAAGTTGACAAATCACATTCAAGAAATGTGCCTGGCACGGGTCTAGGTTTAGCTATCGCGAAAGAAATCATACGTATGCATGGAGCAACGGTTGAGGTTAGAAGCAAACTTTGTGAAGGTACACGATTCGAGATAAGTTTTACCAACAATACAGAAAAGCAGGAGAAAAAATAGTGTTGCATTTATTTTGTCCTAATTATCGTTGTGCACGTATTTCGGAAATTCCGATAACATGGCTGGAGCGAGAAGGAGTTAAGGCAATAATACTTGATCTGGATAATACCTTGCTGCCGTGGGATGCAAATACCCCATCAGCGGAAAACGTTTCCTGGGTGGAAAAAGTAAAAGAAGCGGGCATAAGGGTTGTGCTTTTATCAAATAATGGCGGCGAAAGGCTTCATAATATAAGTGAAAATTTGGGCGTTGTAGCTATTGGTTGGGGCACGAAACCTTTTTCAAGAGGATTTAAAAGAGCTCTTCGCTTTTTAAAGGTTCAGTCACATGGAGAAGTTTTGGTAATTGGTGATCAACTTGTTACGGATGTATTTGGTGCGAAAAAAATGAACTTCAAGGCCATGTGGGTTGAGTCTTTGTCGAGAAAAGAGTTCGTGTTTACACGCGTAACACGCAAACTGGAAAGCATACTTATCAAACAATTGACTAAAAAAGGTATCATGCCGGGAGGGATACTTTGATGAAGATTTCTTTAGTGCAAATGAAGATTCAGGAAAAAAATAAAGACGC
>CAYTOV010000133.1:0-3553 GCA_964439485.1 uncultured Acidaminococcales bacterium
ATTTTCAATCAGGTGATGAAGGACCGGAAGTTGTAGAGTTGCAAGAACGTTTGATTCAACTGGGTTATAACATTTCTGTTGCTGATGGTGTTTTTGGGTCTGAGACGTCTGCCGCTGTCAAAAAATATCAGCAAGATATTGGTGCTGAGGTTGATGGTGTTGTAGGAGAAACAACCTATTATTCATTACTAAAGAGAGATATGCCGCCTTCACGTGCAGGCAGATCTTCAGCAGCTCGTAGTATAATCAGTAATGCTTTGCAGTATATTGGTGTGCCCTATGTTTTTGGCGGCACAAGCCCGTATGGTTTTGATTGTTCAGGTTTCACCAAATATGTTTTTGCAAGTGCCGGACTCAGCTTACCGCGCGCAGCAGATGGACAGTTCTACGCTGGCACTCGGGTTTCTATGAACAATTTGCGTGCAGGCGATTTAGTATTTTTTGAAACTTATGAACCTGGACCATCCCATGTTGGCATTTATATGGGCGACGGTGAATTCATCCATGCTGGAAGCAGCACCGGCGTTACCGTTTCAGGACTGTATGACCGTTACTGGGGTGAGCGTTATATAGGAGCTTGCCGTATATTATAGTAATTAAAAACAGGCGTTTAACGCCTGTTTTTTTATGCCTAAAAGATATATACATATGATTTGTAAATTGTTTGTGAAAGAGAAGTAATTTAATGGACAATATTGTATAATTAAGGCATCAAATGAATGGTGGTGTAGTTTATGGATAAACAACAGACTGTTTTAATCGCAGATGACGAGGCGCAAATACGTGAGATTCTGAGAATATATTTTGAAAAAGAAGGATTTAAGGTTGTTGAGGCTGCAGACGGAGCTGCAGCGATTATTCAGGTGCAGGCGGCAAAGCCTGATATTGTAATTCTTGATATAATGATGCCTGTATTGGATGGACTGGAAGTATGCAGACAGGTCCGCAAAATATCCGATATTCCGATAATCATGCTGACAGCCAAAGATGAAGATGATGATCGCATTTTGGGTTTGGAAATCGGAGCGGATGACTATATTACCAAACCTTTCAATACGCGAGAAGTTGTTGCACGTGTCAAGGCTGTCTTGAGGCGCAGCGGACAGGTAACTGTACGGACAGGCGAAAGATTGAATTACCCTGACCTCATGATTGATTTAAGTGAATATAAAGTTGTAGCCTTCGGCAAAAATGTTACTTTTACTGCTAAGGAAATGGAGCTGCTCTGGTGTCTGGCTTCTAACCCGGGGCTGGTGTTTTCGCGTAATCAGCTCTTGGAAACAATTTGGGGTTATACTTATTATGGTGATACGAGAACGGTTGATACTCACATCAAAAGGGTTCGTCATAAGCTCGATATACCTAAAGATTCTCCGTGGGATATTACCACGGTCTGGGGTGTTGGCTATAAATTTGAGGTGAGAAAGTGAAAAAATCGCTTAGCACGAAGCTGATGTATAGCTTCATGGCCTTAATTGCTACTATCGTCATAGGCGTTACCATAGGCATGTCTTTTCTTATTACGGACTATTTCTTCGAAGAAAAAGAAAAGGAGCTATATTTAAAAGGGCGAGAGGTAGCAATTACGGTTGATTATTTTATGCGTATAGAGCCTGACCATTTGCTGCTTAACAGATATTTGTCTTCGATGGATCGATTAGTCGGTGCCCGCATTTGGCTTTTCGACAATAATTATGAACTTGTTGCTGCTTCCAATTCAGAAACTGTGTCAGGTCGTGATACTGATGATGAAGCTGATTTTTTTAAATTAAAACAAGAGATTTACGAAAAAGATGAAAAGACGGGCAGTAGTTCGGAAAATGAAAAAAAACAGCAAGGCGCCTTAATGCAGAAGATGAAAAGTGTTTTATCAACTGTTTATGAAGGAAAACCTCTTAATTTACGTATTTTCCATCCTTATTACAAGGAGCAGGTGTTGCTGATCGGGGTTCCGATTGGTAATCTTGGCGGGAGCCTTGACGGAGCAATGCTGATGGCTGCACCTATCAGTGGTTTGGACAAATTTCTGAAGGATATCTACATATATACAGCTATGGTTGGGCTTGTTGCTTTGCTTTTGAGCTTGTTTATTGTAAGACGTCTATCCAAGACAATTGTCAAGCCACTTGTTTCTATGCGTGATAGCGCTTCTGCCATAGCAGCTGGCGATTATAGCCGTAAGGTTGAGGTAGAAGGCGAAGATGAAATTGCTGAACTTGGCGATTCTTTAAATGCACTAGGCAATGATTTGTCTAAGTTTGTCAAGAAAACACAGAAAATGGAAAAACTCAGACGTGATTTTGTAGCTAATGTATCTCATGAATTGAGAACACCTATTACAATAATCAGAGGATATAACGAAGCCATTTGTGATGGTACTGTCACTGACTCAAAAGTTGTTCAAAGATATAGGAATTTAATCAATGAAGAAACTATAAGGCTGGAACGTTTAATAAAAGAGTTACTTGATATAAGTCGCCTGCAAATAAGCGAGAGAGCCGAGCCGGAGATTATTCCTTTAGGCAACATTGTGCGTAATGTAGCTGAAATGCTGACAGTCAGAGCGGCAGAACGCAAGATAAAGATCAATGTTAATGTTGATGATGCAGTAAGTATTAAAGGAAGCGGCGACCGCTTAGTACAGCTTGTAATGATTCTGGGTGATAATGCGATTAAATACTCGCCTGATAATGGAATTATTACATTTGAGGTTTTTGCAAACAAGGATAATAAAGTAGTGCTTGCTGTAGAAGATCAGGGACATGGTATTCCTGAAGAGGATATTCCTTTTATTTGGGAACGTTTCTATAAAGTTGACAAATCACATTCAAGAAATATACCGGGCACTGGGCTCGGCTTAGCTATCGCTAAAGAAATTATACGTATGCATGGAGCAACGGTTGAAGTAAGAAGCAAACTTTGTGCAGGTACACGTTTTGAAATTAGTTTTATCAACAATACTGAAAAGCAGGAGAAAAAATAGTGTTGCATTTATTTTGTCCTAATTACCGTTGCCATCGTATTTCGGAAATTCCTATAGTATGGCTGAAGCAAGAGGGAATTAAAGCAATAATACTGGATCTGGATAATACTTTGTTGCCGTGGGATGAGAACATACCATCGGAAGAAAATGTTTCCTGGTTACAGAGGGTAAAGGAAGCAGGCATAAGAGTGGTTCTTTTATCAAATAATGGCGGTGACAGACTGCAAAATATCAGTAAGGAGTTAGGTGTAGCAGCTATTGGCTGGGGTGTCAAACCTTTGTCCATTGGCTTTAAACGAGCTCTTCGCTTTTTAAAAGTCCAATCGCATGGAGAAATACTGGTAATTGGCGACCAACTTATTACAGATGTGTTCGGCGCGAAAAAGATGGATTTTAAGGTTTTGTGGGTTGAGTCGTTGTCCAGAAAAGAGTTCGTTTTTACACGCATAACGCGTAAGCTGGAAAGCATACTTGTCAAACAATTGACTAAAAAAGGTATCATGCCGGGAGGAATGCTTTGATGAAGATTTCTTTAGTGCAAATGAAGATTCAGGAAAAAAATAAAGACGC
>CAYTOV010000134.1:0-3523 GCA_964439485.1 uncultured Acidaminococcales bacterium
TTCTATGCAATTAAAATGTTTAGAGGTATAATTTGCGTGTATGTATTATCAACAAGTCGAAGGGGAGCCTGTTATGAATCTTCATGATAAAAGAGTAAAAATTATTGCAGCTGTCTTGGCAATTTTGCTTATAGTTATTGGGGTGCGCATTTTTATGAATGTGATGTCTGCCAAAGAAAAAGCTGAAAAGGCAAAGCAGGGCAAAGTAGTAACAGTGGCAACAGAAATTGCTAAGAGGGGAACAATACACCCTGTTCTTTCCTTTGCGGGGAATCTTGATCCAGTGTGGCAGGCAAAAGTTGCGCCGAAGTTAGCTGGACGGATTCAAAGCATAATGGTTAATGAAGGCGATTATGTCGAAGCCGGGAAAGTTTTGGCTATGCTTGAAAGCAGCGAGATATCAGCCACAGTTGGTTCTTTGCGCGGTAGCGTTTATGACGCCAAAGCAAACTTGGAACAAGCGGAAACTACGCTTGTGCGCAATCAAAGATTGTTTGAGCAGGGAGCTGTTTCGCAGCAGGAACTTGATAATGCTCGCTTTGCACGCGATATGGCTGCAGGCAAACTTGCCAACGCGGAAGGCACCTACGACAATGCCAATGCCAAGATGGACGGTGCTAACGTAATTGCACCCCATGCCGGCTATATTGTTAAAAGATATTACCAGGAAGGGTATTATGCTAATGTTGGCGATGCCCTGTTCAATCTTGCTGATATAAGCACATTGCTGGTAAAAATTAATATACCGGAAGGTCAGATTGGTTCAGTAAACGTGGGCAGTCTGGCAGAAATTGAAATACCTTCCATGCCGGGTAAAAAGTTTACAGGGAAAGTTACCAAGATTGCGGCAGTTGCAGACGCTCCTGAGCGTACTTTCGCTGCTGAAGTTTCGATACCGAACGAAAATGAAGCTTTAAAAGGCGGCATTTATGCAAATGTTTCAATCAAAGCTCAATCAAAAGACAATGCGCTAGTTATTCCACAAAGCGCTATAGTTATGCGCGAGGATCAAAGAACAGTTTTTGTTTTAGACAAGGATAATTTTGTCCAGCGCAAAGTTTTGACAACCGGCTACATCGGTGACGGCATTGTGGAAGTTTTGAGTGGTTTGGAAGAAAATGAACGTATAGTAACAGGTGGACAAAATAAGATTCGCGAAGGCAGCAAGGTCAAATCAAGCGAGGATGGTAGTGGAAAATGATCAGGACATTTATTCACAGGCCTGTTTTTACTACGATGTTCGTAATGTTACTCGTAGTATTTGGCATCAAGGCCTATCCAAGTTTGGGTGTTGATCTGTATCCTGAGGTAGACTATCCGCTGGTAAGTGTTACTGTTACCTATGAAGGTGCTGCACCGGAAGAAATGGAGACATTGATTACCAAGCCTATTGAAAACAGAGTAAGTCAGGTTTCCGGTATCAAAACTATCTCTTCCAGTATACGTGAAGGTTATTCACAGACTGTTCTGGAGTTTGAACTGGGCGTTGATCCTAAGGAGAAGGCCAGTGAAGTCAGAGAAAAAGTAGCTTCAGTACGCGGCAGGCTGCCGGATGATATTGACGAACCTGTTGTGCAGAGGGTTGACTTGGCAGCTCAATCTATCGTTAATTTTGTACTTTCTTCGGAATCAAGAAGCCGTGGAGAAATTCGCAAACTTGTTGAAGATGTTATCAAAGACGAGCTCCAGAGAGTTGAAGGGGTTTCAGAAGTTAATGCTTACGGCGCCAGCGAACGTGAATTTAAAATCTTAATTAATCCGCAGAAACTTTCTGCCTATAACATTCCCTTTCAGAAGGTGTACGATGTAATAAATAATGCTAATATAAATACACCGGGTGGTTCAGTGGAAGAAAAAGGTACAGAGCTGGTTGTTCGTACCTTGGGTAAGTATAAAAGTGTTGACGATATCAAAAATGTTGTCGTTGATAACTCCAATGGACGCATGGTAAAAGTATCAGATCTGGCTGAAGTTGTTGATGGCTGGGCTGAGGAGATATCTTATGCACGCGCTAACAAAGTACCGAGCGTAATTATTTCTGTGCAAAAACAATCTGGTACAAATACCGTTGCAGTAACAGATGGCGTTATGGCGGCTATGGAAAAGATGAAGAAGAACGATTTGCCGCGTGATATTAAAGTTGACCTTGTTAACGATCAGTCCAAATATATACGTGAAAATGTTGGTGATGTGTGGTCAGCGATTTTATTCGGCGGTTTTTTTGCTTTGCTGATTACTTATCTGTTCTTGGGTAATTTCAGAGCGACCATCATTGGTGGTCTGGCGATTCCAACGTCAATTATTGCTACCTTTGTTTTGATGAAACAGATGAATTTTACACTTAATAATATGTCTCTTATGGGACTTAGTCTTGCTGTTGGTGTTTTGATTGATGATGCTATTGTTCTGATTGAAAATGTATTCCGACATTTAGAAAAAGGCAAACAACCTATTGTAGCGGCTCAAGATGCCACAGAAGAACTGTTTTTAGCTATTCTTGCTACATCACTTTCGCTGATTGCCGTATTTATACCAATAGGCAGTATGGGGGAGACAGTAGGGCAGTTTTTCAAACAGTTTGGTCTGACGGTTGCCTTTGCGGTGGCTTTTTCAACAATGATTGCATATACTTTGACACCTATGTTATCCGCATATTGGTTAAAATTGCCTTATGCTGTTGGCACTGAAGTAAATCCGCGCAACAAGTACGTTCAGATAGTTCTAGACAAATTTGAAAATGGTTTTCAAATAACTCGACAGTTTTATAGTGAGCTGATGGAAGCAGCGGCCAATTATCCTAAAAAGATAATACTTATATCTTCCATGACATTATTGTTTAATCTGGCGTTAGTGCCATTTTTGGGTGTCGAATTGCAGCCAACATATGATTCTGGTCAATTCAGCGTTAGCTTTAAAGCACCAACTGGCACGAATATTGAAAAGACCAAGGAGTTGGTAGAACCTCTTGAAGCGGAAATTGGTGATTTGAAAGAAGTTCAGATTGTTTCTATGCGTCTGGGTGGAACAAGAACACCACCAAGTCAGGGCACAATAGACGTAAAGCTAGTTCCAAAAGAAGAACGCAGCAGATCTATGATGGAGATAATGGATGAATTGCGGTTGAAGTTCCGTAATGTTGAAGGCTTGAGTGTTTCCGTAATAACCGGCCAAGGCAGCGGCAGGGGCGACAAACGTCCGGTTCAGATTGGCTTGCGTGGCTCAGACATGGACATACTCGAAGGTTATGCCCAAAATTTGGCAGATTTAATCAGGCAGCAGCCTGGCGCAACCGATGTTGAAATTTCAACTTCTGAAGCTGAACCGGAGATACTTGTCCATGTCGATCCAATGAGAGCCAGTGCTCTTGGCCTTAATGCCTCAAGCGTCGGAACAATGGTAAAAACTGCTTTCCAGGGAAAAACAACCTCCAACAGTTTTACCTTTGGTGATAATGATTATGATATTCGCGTTCAACTTGCTAAAAAAGATAGAAAAAATATTGATGATGTAAAAAATCTCGTTG
>CAYTOV010000135.1:0-3496 GCA_964439485.1 uncultured Acidaminococcales bacterium
TATATCTACATATGACTTTGCCAGCTCAATTTAGGCTTTCAAGTCGAAAACAGTGCTAGCTTCCGAATGCTGGCAACTTGCATAAAAATACCGTCAAGCCTTGAATCGGCTGACGGTATTTTGTGTTCACGCTATTAAATTATATGCACCAAAAATGTTCCAATACTTTTCATAGCAAGACGCCTCCTTATTCGGGGAATGGCAGTCCTTGTCCCTGCTCCTCGTAAGCTATGCCATCCCGCAAACGATATAACCGCTTAAAGTGAGGAATTATAGTGTCGTCGTGCGTAACGACGATAATAGCCGTCTGGTATTCTTGTGCCAGCTTCATTAACAACCTGATAACAATCATGGAACGCAAAGTATCTAAAGGCGCTGTTGGTTCGTCAGCCAAAATAAACGGAGGCTTATTCGCCAGTGCCCGCGCAATCGCAACGCGCTGTTGTTCGCCGCCGGATAGCTCAGAGGGTTTGGCATGAGCTCTGTGATCTACTTCCAATACCTTCAGAAGTTCCATCGCCCGCTCACGAGCCGCCTCATTAGATTTTCCCGCCAGCATGGGCAAAATAGCGACGTTATCCAGAACCGAAAGAAAAGGAATCAGGTAGGCAGCTTGAAAAACATAGCCCACCTTGTCCCTCCGCATGGCACGTAAGTCATCTACCAGCCAGCCGTTGTCATAAATAACTTCTCCGTCCAATTCAATTTTGCCACTGGTCGGGTCAATGACCGCGCCAAGACAATGCAAAAGTGTCGTCTTGCCTGAGCCGCTTGCTCCGACCAAGCCAACAACTTCACCGGGATGAACTTCAAGATTAACGCCTTTAATAGCGTGTACCGCCGTAGCACCATGCCCATAGGTTTTTACTACGTTTTCCATGCGGATGGCCAAAGAAGAAGAATTGCTTTTTTCCATTTCTTAACCTCCAATAGCCGAAGCCGGTTCAACTTTTAGCGCAGCACGTATGCCTATAAGGCTGGCCAGCGTACAAATAATTATTGTAATAACAAAGATAGCGCCGCTGTCAAAAACCAGGAATTCAATATGTTTAGGGAAAAGAGGTGCTAACAAGGTTGCCGTTATCTTGCCCACGACAAAGCCGATTAGTCCCAGCCCCCATGCCTGCTGCAAAATCATGCCGGCAATCACCCTGTTTTCAGCGCCTATCAACTTAAGAACAGCTATTTCTTTAATTTTACCCATGGTCATAGTGTAAATAATAAGGGCGATAATAGCGGTACTGACAATTGCCAGAATGAGCATAAACATACCAAGCTGTCTTAGTGCGTTAGAAATGACCTTTTCGAGCAAAATCTGCTCCATCTGGGCATAAGTATATACTTCGAAATGCTTCCAGCGCCTTATCGTCTCGGCTACTATTTCCGGGTCATAACCCTCCTGCAACCTGACGAGAACCGCGTTCACCTTATGGTTAGATTGTTGTGATTCGGTCACGGCTTCCAACAGGCCGGGAACACCGGGACGGTTGATTTGAGGATTGGCCTCAAGACGGTTACGGTCGTTATAGATTGAAGTATTGTCCTTTTGGAACTGCACTTCCTGAGCGTCCTGCATAGCTATAAATACCACAGGATCACCGCCAGAAGATACCATGCGGCTAGTCAGGCCAACAACAGTATATTCGTTGCGTCTGATCTGAATCTTGTCGCCAACCTTGAAGCCGGTTTTCGTATCGGCAATGGCTTCATAACGTGAGCGGCTGATTGGTCTTCCCGCTACAAGATAAGGCGGTTCTCCCGGCTTATCATGCTCAAACCCCGCAACTAAGGTCCTAACATCCTTACCGCTGTGCTTCACCTGCACCGTTAGGTACGCAACATTGCTTGCTTCCTTAACGCCGGGCAGTCCTGCTATACTGCGGGCAACATCATCGTAAAGAGTCGAAGTTTCAGCATAAGGTCCCACCGTGTCGTCCTGAACAACCCACAAATCAGCATAAGTGCCGCGAGCCAACGACAAAGCATCGTCCATCATGCCACGCACAAGTCCCGTCATGATCATCGTTACCCCTATGAGTAGACCAAGCCCAAAACCTGTCAGCACATACCGGACCCAGCCATGGGCGATTTCTTTTCCCGCTAAGTTAATCATGGTTTTTGCTCAGCGCGCACGCTCATCCCTTCTGCCAGGAGCTTCTGGCTATAAATAACCACACTCTCACCGTCTTCCAGTCCATCTATAATTTGCGTTTTACCATCCAGCGTTTGTGCGCCAATTACGACCGGACGGAAAGCAAGTTTACCATTCTCAACCAACCAAACACCATTTTGCTTATTAATCCTTTTAACTGCTGCCGTCGGCACAACAAGTGCTTCGGAAACAGGTGGCAGATAAATAGTAACTTCAGCCAACTCGCCTAATGGGATAATGCCCTCTAGTTCATCAAAAGTAACATTAACAAAGCGTTCTTCCGTTACGCTGTCGCCTTGAACTTCCATGCGTGCCACTTTACCACTTAATGGTTTGTCCTGGCGGGAGCGAAGAATAATATCGGCTTTCTGTCCAACTTTAAGGCCATAAAAACGTGACTGGTCGATGCGCGTCCTCACCCATAGAGTTTTTGGATCAACTAAGTGAAAAACAGATTGTCCTGCTACTACTGTAGCACCAGGCTCCGCGTCCCTGGATACTACAAGCGCGTCTACAGGACTCACTAGCTGCAAATTTGCACGTTGCTTGGCAACTGTTGTTTTATCCGCAACCGCCTTAGCTACCTCATCCTGCGCAGCATTTAGTCCTGAAAGTGCTGCGTCATAAGCTGCCTGTGCCGCAGTCGCTTCATTTTGCTTAGTATCAAAAACCTCGGTACTTACTGCCCCTGCAGCAAAAAGTTCTTGATAGCGTTTGGCATTGGTTTGCGCTAATACTTTGCGGCTGTAAGCCTCCCGTACTTGTGCCTCATAACTTGCTATTGCACTCTGAGCCTTCGAAACTGCGGCTGCTGCCGAAATTTCTTTGGACTCCAGATCTACTGGGTCGATTTCTCCCAGAACTTGACCAGTTTTCACCAAATCGCCATGATCAGCGTCGGCAGATAGTAGCCTTCCTGCTTGTGTCGGTCCAACTGTATAAGACAAGCGAGCCTCTACCGTTCCTATACCAAAAACAGCAGGCTGCAGATTTTCCTTGTGCACTTTTGCCACTGTGACCTTAGTCGGACCTAGCGGCCCCTTAGCATACAAAAACCAAACACCACCTGCAGTCAGCGCAAGAACACCAAGCACAATAATGGGGCTTTGCCATTTTTTCAACCAACTCAGCATACCAATCACTCCAATCAAGTTTAGTATTCTCAAACTGCGCTAATCACTCTATTACAAGCAAAGCAGGACCGCGGCAACTACTTCCGGATCCTGTTTAACTTATAATAGTAAAGAATATTGCTTAGTTAATACTTGTGTTACTTTACTTTTTCGATTATTTTCGCAATATCCTGTGGTTTCAAAACTTTGCCATAGGCAACAACTTTTTCAT
>CAYTOV010000136.1:0-3494 GCA_964439485.1 uncultured Acidaminococcales bacterium
CAATGCAAGCAGTTAAATAAAAACAGATAGTCCTTTTGCTGCGGCCAATCAAGATGGACTCTGACTATTGTCACTAAAGTAAAAGCTAAGGCACAGGCAATGGAGGCAGGAAAGTTTTTAAAAGCCTTGGCTGCTCCCTGAAATACTTGAGCAATCGAATGAGTAAAAGCATTCATTAGCGACACCTCCCTAAGAATAATTTCAGAGATTACCTGATGTTCTGTTAGTTATTTCAAGAAAACGTAACGGTTGTCTGCTCATGACCGTTTGTCTTTCTAAAAAGTGTCATTGCGTCCTCAGCATCAAGTGGCTTGCTTAGTAAATAACCTTGAAGAAAATCGCAGTTATGTGCAACCAGGTATTGTCTTTGTTCCTCATATTCAACGCCTTCAGCTACCACAAGATGACCGAGCCGATGACCCATCGAAATTATATCGCCTGTAATTGATTTACCTTGTTCATCTGACAGCAATTTATCTATAAAATATTTGTCCAGCTTCAAGTAGTCTACATTGAGTTCATCTTCGCGGGCAAAGGATGAGTAGCCAACGCCGAAATCATCTATAGCTATCCCTATTCCCAGTGCCCTTAAATGACCAAGTTTTTTATTAATGTCTTCATAATTATTTAAAAAGACAGATTCCGTAAGCTCCAAAAGTAAATTCCGCACATCGACTTTGGCATCATTAATGACCTTGTGCCAATCTTCTAAAAATTCGTTTCTGAATAATTGTATTGCAGAAATATTAACAGATACTTTGATATCATGATAGCCTTCATTTTCCAACTGTTTGAGAAACGCACAAGCTTGTCGCATTATTTGCAGGCCAATCGGCACAATCAACTGCATCTTTTCGGCGAGCGATATAAACTCATCCGGCGCAACCTTGCCAAGTTTTTCACTTTTTAGCCTTGCCAGAGCCTCAAACCCACGTATCTTATTGGTTTTAGCATCAAATACAGGCTGATACTGTAAATAAAGATATTTATTATTTTCATCATTGGCGATAAGAATAAGCTGATCCTTGATTTCCGTTTCACGGCTTATTTCAGCAAGTAATTTAGCATCAACAAAACAGCAATCAAAAATTTTGTCACCACCCATCGCTTTCTCGGAAGCTATGGACGCATTTCTCAAAATCAGTACGGCGTCTTCGTCACCTTGCTCACCCGGTGCGACACCAATACCGCAACCGATGATATGCATAATTTGCATCGCACTTAAAACTTGGACCAAGGAATCACAAAAATTTCTTAATTCTTTAATGCCGCCATAATTTTCGACATAAAAACCAAAACTTTTGAAGGACAGGCGAAACAGCTTTCTATCCCGAGAGACAAACAAAGAAAGTTTTTGTGCCAATTCTTTAACGATGCTTTCAGTGAGGGCATAGCCAAAAGTTAAATTGATTGAGTCAATTTTATTTAAATTAAGCAATATCAAAGCACGTTTTGTGTTCTTCTTGTCAGTTTTGTCTTTTTCCAAAAGTTTCTGCAAGAATCTGCGATTATACAAACCAGTAAGATGGTCATGTTCATTTACAAACTTGAGTTGGAGAAGCGATTCCTTTTCTTTAGTAATGTCTATGATTATTCCTTCAAGTGCTTCTACCTTGCCATTGCCATAATAGATGCCTTGACCGATTTCCAAAACCCATTTACGCTCACCATTTGCTGTAATAATTTCATACTCATCTCTGAAAGGAAGCTTGGAAGGAAGCTTTTTATTCCATTGCTGCCAAAGAATTTCCCGATACTCGGGCGCAATCAGATCATTAAAAGATAAATTTTTGTTATTAAGCAGGCATTCAGGTCTGTAACCTGTCAAATCATAGCAGCCTTCAGAAACAAACTGCATTGTCCATTCCCGATCGTACTTGCAACGATAAGCCATTCCCGGCAGATGTGAAAGCAAAACAGACTTGCTGCGCTCGCTTTCAGCTAATGCTGCTTCTGTCGCTTTTCTTTTAGTAATGTCCTGGACAAGGTACAAATGCTCACTGCCTCTTGCGCCACTGTTAAGCCTGATTGCTACCACCGTAAGATTAGCCCAGATAATACTACCATCTGGTCTGATAAACCTTTTTTCAATCTCGTAATCATCAATCGTGCCTTCCTGCAACTGTCGGAATTTTTCAAACACTTCTGCCAAATCATCAGGATGAGTTATTTGCAGCCAACCCAATTTATTGAATTCTTCCTGTGTGCGTCCTATTATCTTTTCATACATCGGATTTACATCAGAAATAAAATCACGCACCTGCGCATGTGGCTTCTCGCTGCGTGAAATTACGATGCCGATTGGTGCCTGTTCAAATATGGTTTTAAACAAAAAATTGCGTTCTTCCAGCTCTGGCCCACTCTGTCTTTGTTGCCTCAAAATTTCCAACTGTACCGCTATGCGTATCCTCAGACCTTCGCGGCTAAAAGGTTTTCTTACATAATCGCCTGCCCCGGCTTGCAGTGCTTTTGCTTCATCTTCTATTTGCTCACTATTTGTTAAAATAACCGTACGTATTTTTCTATAAGGCTTAATTCTTTTTATTTCAGCCAATATTTCAAACGCAGCCTTATCCGGCAAATTAAGATCAAGCAGTACCAGATCAAGATCCGTGTTATCTTTGATTTTTCCCATTGCATCGAGACAATAAGGAGAAAATAATACCTTATATCCATCCAACATATTTTGAATAAGTATGCTTTCTGCCTTTGAAGTACTAATTAATAAGATGTTTGCAGTCATTTTAGTCCATCCTTTCTTACAATGTCTTCTTCTAAAAAGTTAATCAAGGCTGTAACAATCAAATTTCAGTTCTTCTCAGGCATGTAAAACCTTACAACTTATATTTCATATCTCACATTCACATTTTAGCATACTAAAAAAAATATTAATACTTACAGTTATTCAGAAAAGCTTGCGTACTGAAAAAATCACCTGCGACAATTTTAATGATCTTTTCGTCTTCATTCGGATTCAATATCCTCACATAAACTTCCGGGGAGCTATCCAATGGAATTTTTACCGCCCAAACAGCCATTGTTCTCGTATTAGCCGGATTGCTGCCAAGTCTAAAAATACTATTGTCAGGGCCATCGTTTCGGTCATTGCTAAAATTCAGAAATACATCCAAAGAAAAAGGACTGGAAGCATCATCTAACAATTGACAAATGCGTTCATATCTCTTTTGGCTGCTTTGACCAATCTTCTTATTGAAATTCAGCATATCTTCAGCTACATAATGATTGGTATGACAAATATAGTCATTTTCCTTTTGTTCTATGCTGAACTTGCCTTCAGGACCTATTTCAATTGTTGCTACCGATTTTTTATCTGCAAGCATCAATATTTTTGGTCCTAAGAATAAATCAGTCCTAGTCAAGGCTTCCTCAACACTGGCACATTCTTTGAGTAGTTTAGCCAAACTACCTGCCTTATTAAGCATATTTTTTCTTTCTTTGGAGGGAATGCTGCCTGCGGTGGCGCTAACAACGGT
>CAYTOV010000137.1:0-3384 GCA_964439485.1 uncultured Acidaminococcales bacterium
AATCTTTCAATACTGCCGTAAACAACACGATGTATCATTACAGGTCTATGTTTCAGGCCGTCTTCACCGGTGTAGGTCAAATCAAATTTTTCCGGCAGCTGCATATCCAGCTGAATAGTACCGCACTGCCAGGTACGACCAATAGAATCGGTCAGATGAAAATCAATTTTCGGTCCATAAAAAGCACCGTCGCCTTCATTAACTACATATTCAAGGCCGAAATCTTCCATTGCATCACGTAGTGCATTAGTTGTCTTTTCCCAGGTTTCCGCATCACCCATGGAATCTTCCGGGCGAGTTGACAATTCAGCATGGTATTTCAAGCCAAAAGTTCCATAAACCTGGTCAAACAATTTTATAACATTTTGGATTTCCTCTTTTATCTGGCTTGGCATCATGAAAATATGTGCATCATCCTGCGTAAAGCAACGTACACGGAATAAGCCGTGAAGAGCTCCTGACAATTCATGTCTGTGTACAAGACCTAGCTCACCGGCACGAATAGGGAGCTCTTTATAGCTATGAGGTTTGGTCTTATATACCAGCATACCGCCTGGGCAGTTCATCGGTTTGATGGCGAAATCAAGCTCGTCGATTTGGGTAAAATACATATTTTCTCTGTAATGATCCCAATGCCCTGATTGTTCCCAAAGACTACGGGACAATATCATAGGGGTCTTAATTTCCTGATAACCGTATTCTCTATGAATTTTGCGCCAATAATCTTCAAGTTCATTGCGGATAATCATACCGTTCGGATGGAAAAATGGGAAACCAGGTCCTTCGTCCTGTATACTGAAAAGATCGAGTTCCTTGCCAAGTTTACGATGATCACGTTTTGCTGCTTCTTCCAGCATATTAAGGTAGGCGTCAAGTTCTTCCTTAGTATTAAAGGCAGTTCCGTAAATACGCTGCAGCATTTTATTCTTTTCATTACCGCGCCAATAAGCACCAGCAATGCTTTGTAATTTAAAAGCTTTAACGCGTCCTGTCGTTGGGCAGTGCGGTCCAGCGCAAAGATCAAGAAAATCACCCTGCTGATAAATGCTGATAATGGCATCTTCAGGCAAATCGTTAATCAGCTCAACCTTATACGGTTCTTCCATCTTTGCGAACATTGCCAAAGCGTCTGCTCTTGACAGTTCACTCCGAACAAGCGGATTATTGGCTTTAACTATTTTTGCCATTTCTTTTTCAATTGCTGCTAGATCTTCCGGAGTAAAGACATGCTCGCTATCAAGATCATAATAGAAGCCGTTAGCAATAGCCGGCCCGATAGCAAATTTTGTGCCCGGAAATAAATGTTGAATTGCCTGTGCCATGACATGCGCTGCTGTATGACGTATTGCATGCAGGCCCTCTGGAGTATCTGCTGATATAAATTCTACAGATGCATCATTTTCCAGAACATCTGTAAGATCCTTATTTTTGCCATCAACAACCGCGAGTAAAGCAACCTTTCCTAATTTTTGTGACAAGCTTTTTGCTACTTCCAGAAGCGTTACTCCTGCAGCATACTCTCTTGTACTGCCATCTTTCAAAGTTACAATAATATTAGCCATACGAATCCTCCTAAACAATATACTCCTCTAAATAATTAACTAAAGCTACAAAAAAATAAAAAAACCCCATCCCTATGAAGGGACGGAGAATTCCGCGGTTCCACCCTGATTGATTCATAAAAGAATCCACTCGGTACCGTTAACGCCGGTTTTACGAAACTTTATACTTGTGCGAACACGTTCCAAAGTTAGTTTGAAGGTGGTTATAAACATCTTTTTACCAAACTGCTTCCAGCCAAGGCAGTTTTCTCTGTATGGTCTTATGCTGATGCTTCTTCCTTCGCATTACTTGTAGCTATTTTGATTTATCACTAATTATAACACACTCTTTTTTCTTGTCAACATTTTGTAAGAACAGTATTAGCAGTATAGTATATCTTGGGCAAGGGTTAAAGAGTTCCTCTGGCCGCTTCCACACGCGACAATTCGCCCGCAAGCACTCGGTCGCTGATGTGTAGCAGGCCCGTCACTTCTTTAGCCCTTGCCTCTCTTGCCTGACTATGAAAGAAGCCGTATCGAGGCTTTAATGTTTAGCTTTTCCTGAAACATTTTCGCCTGTGCATCTCAATATTTTGTAATATGAGTAAAAATCGTAGTATAATGAGGCTGTATCTATCTATTTTCTAAAAAAGTGAGCTGAGTACCCTGAATATTTTAATTAGATTTTTTATTTTTTTCGCATTTAGCATAATATCAATTTCAGCAACTGCCGAAGCAAACGGGAAAATAGTTTACGTTCCATTAGATAATCGTCCGGTTTGTCTTGACTACGTTAAACAAACTATTAAGGCAGCAGGTTATGAACTAGTTGTGCCGCCCGAAAAATTACTAGCCGATAATGAGCACAATGGCAATCCTGGCGCGCTTTGGTCGTGGTTAAACAATGCTGCCCAGGATGCTGATGCAGCGGTTTTGGCAACAGACAGCCTGATCTATGGCGGCTTAGTTGCCTCACGGACACATCACGATTCAGATGATGAACTCATTGACAGAATGAAAAATTTTAACGAATTGAGAGAAAATCATCCAAACCTTAAAATTTATGGTTTTTCAACGGTTATGAGGACACCTCGTCAAAGCTTTGGTAAGGTTGAACCACCCTACTATACTAAATATGGCCCCGATATTTTTGCGCTTTCGCAATTGAACGATAAGGAAGAGGGGCAGGGTCTTACTGCAAGCGAGAAATCAAAGAAGAATGAATTGCTCGCACGGCTTCCCCAAAAACACCTCACTGACTGGTTGGAAAGACGTCAGAAAAACTTTCATATTAACTTACTGCTTACGGAACTGGCAAGAAAAAGAACATTTCATTATCTTGCCATTGGCAAGGACGATGACGCGCCGCTGTCACAGACACATATGGAGAGCCGCCATCTTATAGATGCTACTCTCGACTTGTCCAACAATAACTTTAAAATACTTCCAGGTGTAGACCAGCTTGGTCTTTTATTGCTTACCAGAACTATCAATGAGCTTAGTAATGAACAACCTGTTGTACATGTCATTTATTCCGAAGGCAGCGGCAAAAACACACTGCCTTATTATTCTGACCAGCGCCTGTCTTCCTCAGTTCCTGACCAAATTCAGGCCCTAGGTGGCCGCGTGTCAGAACTACAGGATAAAGCAGATCTCATTCTTGCAGTGAATACACCTTTTGATGGCATCACCAAGGATTCTACTGCTGATGATAATCTGTTTTTCTCCTCAATATATAATAAAAGATTTATTAATCTTATCTCTAACTTTGTTAAAAGCGGAAATACTTTGGCTATAGCTGATATATCATACGCAAATGGCGCTGATAACGGCTTCATGGAAG
>CAYTOV010000138.1:0-3357 GCA_964439485.1 uncultured Acidaminococcales bacterium
AATTGCGCAATCGGTGCCATTATGATCACAACTATCTTCAGTTTGCTTACTTTGCCGCTGGTGGCCTATATTACCGGCAACCTGCTTTAGCAGAGGCGGGAAAGGCATCTTTTACTGGACACTATATAATGATGGTGTTAAAATGATGGAATAATTATACAGGTAATGCTATATTTAAATTTAAAAACTTTGGGAGGCTTGTTAATGAAGAACTGGGTAAAGAAAATAGCAGGAGTGATGGCTCTTTGCGTATTTGCAACAGCAATGGCGGGTTGTGCTGGTCCAAAAAAGGAAACAGCTCTTGACGCATTGAAGAAAAAAGGCAAGATTGTCGTTGGCACGGCAACTGGCTACTATCCGTTTGAAATGGCTGACAAAAACGGGCAGTTAGTTGGTTATGATATTGATGTCGCTAAGGCACTTGGTAAAGAACTTGGTGTGGAAGTAGAATTCCAAAACTATGCTTTCAGTGGCTTGATTCCTGCTCTGCAGGCAAAAAAGGTTGATGTCGTTATTGCTGGCATGACAATTACTGATAAACGTAAAGAAGTCGTTGATTTTTCTGATTCCTACTTTACTTCCGGACAGGCTATGATTGTTAATAAAAATTATCCTAATGTAAAGAAATGGGAAGACCTGGATAAACCAGGCAATGTAATTGCTGTTTCCATGGGTACAACGGCTGATCAGACAGCTACTAAAATGTTTAAGAATGCCGAAGTCAAGAAATTCGAAGGTTCCGCTCTGGCAGGCCTTGAATTACTCAACGGCAATGCGGTAGCTGTTATTCACGAAGTACCTTGGGTCGCTATCTACAATAAGATGCATGATGACAAAACTTATGCTGTGCTTGAGCCATTTACCACTGAAGAACTTGGCGTCGCTGTACCAAAAGGCAATCCTGAGTTAGTTGCTGAAATCAACAAGTTCGTTAAGAAGTATAAAGCAAGCGAAGATTACAAGAAAACTCACGATTACTGGTTTGTTGATATGAAGTGGTGGGATATGGTTCCTGCCAAGAAATAAGTTTTTATGATGGGAGATTAAACTGTGTATCAGTTGGATTTCAGTGTTTTAAATGAATATTTGCCAGCTATTATGAATGGCTTAGTTATGACAATTAAAATTTCAATCATGTCAATTATTTTGGGCAGTATCATGGGTGTTGCCGGTGCGCTTTGCCGTATCTCCAAATCCTTCGTGCTACGCTGTATTGGCAATGTTTATGTTGAATGGATCAGAAATACACCGCTTTTGATTCAGATCCTGTTTATTTATTTCGGTCTTGGCGTCTTTTTTAATCTGACGCCGATGACCTCTTCGGTACTGGCCTTATCGTTTTTTTCCGGTGCCTATATTACGGAAATTATCCGTGCAGGTATTCAGTCGATTCACCGCGGGCAGCGTGAAGCTGCTCTTTCTATCGGCATGACGGATTGGCAGGTAATGCGTCTGATTGTTCTGCCGCAGGCAATTAAGAGAATTCTGCCTCCGCTGGCCGGTCAGTTCATTACCCTGATTAAGGATTCATCTCTTGTCTCGGTTATTGCCGTCACTGATTTGACTTATGTAGCAAAGAATATTGTTACGATTACGTTCCGTGCTTTTGAAGTATGGCTGGCTATTGCGGCCTTTTATTTCATTTTGTCTTTTGGATTGTCTTTGGCTGTTAGAAAACTGGAAGAGAGGCTGGCTGAAAGTGATTGAATTAAAAAACATCTACAAGAATTACGGCTCACTGGAAGTTTTGAAAAATGTCTCTTTGAAAGTCGGTCAAGGAGAAGTTGTTGTAGTAATTGGGCCTAGCGGATCCGGTAAAAGCACGCTGCTCAGGACAATCAATGGTTTGGAGACCGTTCAAAGCGGCGAAGTATATGTTGACGATATTGCTGTGCATGCTTCGGAAGCAAATCTGCACAAAGCACGTCAGCTGACTGGGATGGTTTTTCAGCAATTTAATCTTTTTAACCATAAAAACGTGCTCGACAATGTTACCATGGGACCGATTCATGTGCAGAAAAAATCTCGTAAAGAAGCCGAAGAAATCGCAAAGAACTTGCTGACCAAAGTAGGTCTGCCAGAAAAAGCTTCAGTTTATCCTTCGAAGTTGTCAGGCGGACAACAGCAGCGCGTTGCTATTGCACGTGCTTTGGCTATGCATCCGCAGGTTATGCTGTTTGATGAGCCTACTTCTGCTCTCGACCCGGAAATGATTGCCGAAGTATTAGAAGTAATGAAGGGTTTGGCACGTGATGGTATGACGATGATCGTCGTAACGCATGAAATGGGTTTTGCCCGTGAAGTTGCTGACCGCGTCGTGTTCATGGATGATGGTATGATTTTGGAAGAGGCGACCCCGAAGGAATTTTTCTCTAACCCGCAGAATGAGCGTGCGCAATTATTCTTAAGCAAAATTTTGAATCACTGATGCATTGACTGTTCATGCTGAAGATTTTCAAAATAATGGCATATGCATACAGATATGTGAAAATGGCTGTTACACTAATTAGTGCAACAGCCATTTTTTTTGTGCGTTATATTTTAACCAAGGATTTTTTTCACTGCAGCTTTAAAAAGATTTACGCCTGTTTCTAATGCATCGGTATCAAAATGCATATCAGGATGATGGAGGCCTGGAGTTGCGTTAACGCCAAGTCCAAAGAAGCCAGCTTTTATTGACGGCTTGTGGCGGGTATAGAAGAAGAAGTCTTCACCACCGGCAGTTTTGAAAGGTGCCAGTAAAGCATCTTTGCCCATCACATCAGTAATCGTTTCAGCAAGTAAGTTGGTCATATCATCATCAAGTTCTGCGGCCGGCAGTTCTTTGATGAATTTTATTTCAGCAGTAGCGCCTACTGTAGAAACGCCGCCTTCGATTGCTTTGACAATTTTTTCCTGCAATAAGGCCATGACATCATTTTCCGCCGCACGAATGTCCCAGTTAACATGTGCTTCGGCTGGAATGGCATTGGTTACGCCGGAATCACAGATAAAGCGTGTTGGTTTGGCACTGTAGGAGAAGTTAGGATTGAGATGAATGGCATTAACGGCGTTAATAGCAGCAGCGGCCGCATCAATGGCATTGATGCCGAGATGAGGACGAGCACCGTGAGCCGGTTTGCCATGTATGATGACATCGACAGTGCCGGAAGCTGAATACCACATTGCCGGGATGGCAAAACCTTTTCTACATTCTTCTTCAGGACGGATATGGGAACCGATGATCATATCAACATCGTCGATAGCGCCGCCTTTAATCATCGTTAAAGCACCAGCGGCAATCTCTTCGGCTGGTTGGAAAAGAATTTTCAAACGGCCTTTGTTGACGATTTTCTCACGAATAATTTCTTCGGCAGC
>CAYTOV010000139.1:0-3355 GCA_964439485.1 uncultured Acidaminococcales bacterium
ACCGTTGTTAGCGCCACCGCAGGCAGCATTCCCTCCAAAGAAAGAAAAAATATGCCAAATAAAGCAGGTAGTTTGACTAAATTACTCAAAGAATGTGCCAGTGTTGAGGAAGCTTTGACGAGGACTGATTTGTTTCTGGGACCCAAAATATTGATGCTTGCGGATAAAAAATCAGTAGCAACAATTGAAATAGGCCCTGAAGGTAAGTTCAGCATAGACCAAAAGGAAAATGACTATATTTGTCATGCCAATCATTATGTAGCGGAAGATATGCTGAATTTCAATAAAAAGATTGGGCAAAGCAGCGAAAAGAGATATGAACGCATCGGTCAATTATTGGATAATTCCTCCTTGCCTTTTTCTTTGGACTCATTTCTGAATTTTAGCAGTGACCAAAATGATGGGCCTGATGACAGTATTTTCAGAATTGGCGGCACTTCTTCTAAGACAAGGACGATGGCGGTCTGGGCGGTCAGTATTCCAATGCAAGGATCGCCAGAAGTATATATAAGAATATTAAATCCCAATGAAGAAGAAAAGTCATGCAGGATTATCGCAGATGATTTTTTCAGTGCGCAAGCAATATTAAATAAAATATAAATTTACCGAAATAGATAAAATTTTACCATTATGTATGAAAGCTTGCATTTTCTTTTATGCTAGAATAAAAATGGGAAGTAGTGACATTACAGGGGTAGATATAAAACGATGCATAGTAATTTCTATGTTTAGTAAAAATATATAGATCTGAATTCGTTCAAAGCCCTGGTAGAGAAGTACAGAAAGAGAGCTGGGTGGATATTAATGGCGGCAAAAATACTATTAATCAACGAATCAACAGAAGAATGTGCAAATATTCAAGAAATTTTAAATGATTTTGATGTTTTAGTTGCAAATAATGCTTCAGATGCTGTAAAAAAATTAACAACTGATGAAGAAATTGAACTAGCTCTTATCGACTTGGCATTAACAAATAGTGAAGCCTTTAGAATAATTGCTGAGATTAAGAAAAATGAGCTCAACAAGAAAATAAGAATCGTGATTTTGACGCAGAACGAACAAATTGGTGAAGAGGCTAGAGCTCTTCGTTGCGGTGCGGGTGACTATGTCAGGAAGCCTTTTAGTCCTGCAGGGTTACGGGCACGGCTACATGTACAACTGGAAATTTTGCGTCAGCAGCAGCATTCAGACTTTGAGGTAGAGGAACGCAATTCTATCTTTAAGATGATCTTTGAACAAGCTCCTATAGGTATAGTGGTATCGCGCAGTTCGAAAGCCATTGCGCAAGTAAGTGATTTTACTTCTGATGTTAACCCGATGTACGAAAAAATCACTGGCCGTACACAAAAAGAAATCAATGAAGCGGGATGGCCAAGTTTTACTCATCCAAAGGATTGTTTAGCCGGGCTAGAAAAAATGCAGATGCTGCAAGAAGGAAAAATTGACGGCTATGAAATGGAAAAACGTTATATCAGACCAGACGGCAGTCTCATCTGGGCAAATGTTTCTGTCAGCGCAATTAAGCTTGATGGTAAAGAAAATAATGAACATTTGTGTCTTGTGCAGGATATTACTGAGAAAAAAGTAGCGGAAGCAGCTTTGGCAGAAAGCGAGCGCAGTAAATCTGTTTTATTGTCACATCTTCCTGGCATGGCCTATCGCTGCCGTTATGACCGGGAGTGGACAATGGAATTCGTTTCCGAAGGCTGCTATGAACTGACAGGGTACAGGCCAGAAAGCCTGCTCAATAATAAGGAACTATCGTTTAATGATATTATTGCGCCGGAATACCGGGAAGTGCTTTGGCAACAATGGGCTAATAATCTGCATAAACAACAGTCATTTAAGTATGAATATGAAATTATTACGGCTAATGGCGAACGCAAATGGGTCCTGGAAATGGGACAGGGTATCTATGATGATTCAGGTAATGTGGAGGCTCTTGAAGGTATCATTATTGATATTACTGATAGAAAAAAATATGAATTAGAACTAGCATATACTGGCGGACATGATCGTTCTACCGGATTATACAACTATTGTTCATTGCAGAGTTTTATGGAATGTGACAAGTTGAAAAAGGAGCGCTCAAACAAAGCCATTATATTACTGAAACTTAATAAAATGAGTGCCATTAATTCAACGTATGGTTATAGTTTTACTGAAAAAGTTGTCAAAGATATTGCCAATAAGTTATCTGCCTTTGTTTCAGCAAGCAGATTACTATTCCGAATTTTCGCTGACAAACTTGTTTTTTATTATACTGACTATGATTGTAGACAAGAACTAGAAACCTTTTGCGAATCTGTGATTGATACTCTTAATAAAACACAAATAATGCAGGTCATAGGCTGCGGTATTGGGGTCGCAGAATTGGCTGAATACGACTTTGATACTAATAATGCAATTATAAATGCTTCAGAGGCAGCAAAACGTGCAAACGAAAATTCGGTGTTTGGCTATTATTTTGTTGATGATAAGTTAATAGAGGCAATTAGTCGTGCTGCTGAAATACAAAATAATTTGATAGCAATTGCAAATGAGACTGGTAAAAGCAATATTTTTTTGGAGTATCAGCCAATACTGAGTCTCAAGGACAATACGGTAGATGGGTTTGAAGCACTGGCGCGTATGCAGAGTGACAAATTGGGCAGGATCGCACCGCTTGAATTCATATCTTTAGCTGAAAAAATGCAGTTGATTGTGCCTATAGGTTTACAAATTATGCGTAAGGCCTGCAATTTTCTCAGAAGATTGCAGTTGTCCGGATATAGCAAGACTACGGTAGGTGTCAATGTATCGGCGATCCAGTTCTTTCGTGCGGAATTTGTCGACGATATTATCAAGATCATCAATGAAACGGAGGTAGATGCATCCAGGGTATGTATCGAAATCACAGAGTCTATTTTTTTGGGTAACTATGAAGAGATTAATGCTAAATTGGCTTCTTTGCAAAAAATAGGTATCAAAGTTTCTATTGATGATTTTGGTGTAGGGTATTCTTCTTTAGCTCGTGAAGGTGAACTTAATATTGACTATTTGAAAATAGATAAGCTGTTTGTTGACAAATTACTGAGAGTAACCCCCGATAAGGCAATTGCCGGTGATATCATTGCCATTGCACATAGACGCGGGCATCGTGTTATAGCCGAGGGAGTCGAACATGAACTGCAAGTACAATATCTTGCTAAGCATCATTGCGACTATATACAGGGTTTTCTTTTCAGCAAACCTCTTGCGGAAGAAGATGCCATTGCTTTGTTGGCAAAAACTAACCGTGCCCATTGTTAGCAGAGAAATTTTACGAGAACGGCGGGAATATAATGAAGGAAAATGAAAGGCAAACGAACCTTTC
>CAYTOV010000140.1:0-3311 GCA_964439485.1 uncultured Acidaminococcales bacterium
AATAATCACGCCTGTTGCAGGATTAAACTTTGCTTCACCCTTAAATTTTTTTGTAGTGAAACTTGCCTGATAGTATGTATTATTCATGTCATGATCTGTAGTTATGACGATATTCATTGCATCTGGATATGTTTTTAATAAGACTTTCTTGACATCATCTGCTGTTTTATTAATAACAGTACTCCCTAGAACAAATACAGCTCCATTAATTTTTACTTCTTTTACTTTAGAAGTAGCATATACCACTTCTACATAATAATACTCAAGGGTAGCAGGATCCTGGAACACGACAACACGCATATCATCCCCGTCTTTGTTATAGCCCAATAAATTGGATCCTGAAGGCACTTCCGCTCGTGCCGCAACAATGGCAGATAGCCCTTTATACTTTGTTGGCGTATCTGAAGCTGCAAAAGCTACAGAAGAAATCATTAAAACAAGCAAAGCGAGTACAGTAATTAAATAACTTCTACCTTTCATACTACAATCTCCTTTCGTAATAACATGTTGGTTTATTGATTAGGATCAAATTATCTTTAGTTGGATATAATACCTTGTCATGTTTATTCGGAATTTTCAGAATATTGCTTTAGCTAAAATATATAGCATTTTTCCCCAAATGTCAATATAAATCAGTCGTTACCTTTGAGCAATTCCAATGCTTTTTCGGATTTTACCGGTTTGCTGAAAAGGTAACCCTGCAGATAATCACAATCATGCCTGATCAAATATTCTTTTTGCTCTTCACGTTCAACGCCTTCAGCAACCACTGTGTGTCCAAGCTTATGCATCATAGAAATAATATCGCCAGCGATTATTTCATTTTCTTTATGTGCAAGCAAATCATCAGCAAAATATTTATCCATCTTTATAATATCGACATGAAGCTCTCTTTCACGGGCAAGTGATGAGTAACCTACCCCAAAATCATCAATAGCAAACCTTATACCCAGTTCTCTCAATTGCTCAATTGCTTTGTTAACACTTTCATAGCTTGTTAGAAGCATTGACTCTGTAACTTCTAAAGTTAACATCTTTGGATTAACAGCAGTTTCTTTAATGATATTTTCAACATCAGCCACAAAATCATTCCTTAACATTTGAACAGCTGAAACATTAACTGAAATAACAATTTTATTATGACCAAGTGCTTCCAATTCTTTAACAAAAGCACAAGCCTTGCGCAAAATCTTCCTGCCAATAGGAATGATCGTCTGTGTTTCCTCAGCAAGGCTGATAAATTCAAGCGGTGATATTATGCCCAGTTTTTTACTTTCAAATCTTGCCAAAGCTTCAAACCCATAAATCTTATCTGTTTTGGCCTCAAAAATAGGCTGGTACAATAGAAAGATGCTTTCATCAGCATCATTCCGGGAAGCAGCAATAAGCTCTTCTTTAATAAAAGCTTCGCGCTCCAATTTCTCCTGCAATTTATCTTCAAAAAAATAATAAGGAGTTTCTTGGTTCTCAGCGGATTTAGCGACGGCAATGGATACGTTTCTCAGAATATCTGCAGCAGTACACTTCCACTTATCAATTTCCAAAACACCAACATTGCATTCAAGTGCCTGTCTTACCTGCATTTTTTCCAGCAAATGCAGAATGCGCTCGCAGAGGCTCGTCAATTCTTTTCTTCCTTCATAGTTTTTAATATAAAAGGCAATTCTTTCAAAAGATATCTGAAAAAGCCTGCATTCATTATCACATAACAAAGAAAGCTGCATTGTAATTTCTTTAATTAAATTCTCACTATAACTATAGCCATAAACCATATTAAAAGAATTAATTCTCTTTAAATCCAAAAGAATAACTGCTCTTTTGACATCAACATTAGAAGCTTCCTGTGTCAAAATTTCTTCAAAGGATCGTCTGTTATACAATCCCGTTAGGCTATCACGCTCGCTAAGGAACTTCAATTCCATTTCATGTTGCTTACTCTCGGTAATATCTATTGTAATACCCTCAATAGCTTCTAAATTACCGCTTTTATCATAAACCCCTCGTCCGATATCCAAAACCCATTTGCGTTGTCCCAAAGCTGTTATTATTTCATATTCATACTTATAAGGCAACCGCTGATTAAGCATTTTTTCGAATTCTGTTTCTATTCTCTCTTTATGTTCATCAGCTATTAAATGCACATAAGACTGTCCACCATTATCCAAAAAATATTGAGAAGGGTAGCCGGTTAGTTCCAGACATCCATCGGAAACAAATTGAATACTTAAAATGTCATCATATTTACTGCGATAAGCCATGCCCAGCAAATTTGCAAGCAAAAAGCTTTTGCTTCTCTCACTCTCTGCCAAGGCTTCTGCAACTGCTTTGCTTTCATTGATATCCTGGATTAAAAACAAGCTGTATTTTTTAGCATCATCTTCAAAAATTAGCGGTACTGCAGTCTTACTTGCCCAGCTGACCGAACCGTCTGGCTTCAAATATCTTTTTTGCATACTAAAACTGGTAATTTCGTTTTTGATTAACTTTTCGGTCAAAACAATTTCTTTTTCAAGATCTTCAGGATGCGTTATTGTTCGCCAACCACATCCTTTAAGTTCTTCCTTAGTTCTGCCTGTTATTTTTTCAAACATAGGATTTATGCTAGGGAAATCATCATTTCCAAGGTATTTATCTGTTTCGTTAAGCACTATCACAATGCCTATCGGCGCTTGGTTGAAAACGGTACGCAGCATTGCTTCACTTTTGTTCAGTTTAAATTCGGAATCAGTAAGCTTTTTTAAAGCAGAATATATTAAAAAATACAAAAGGGTAGCTGTAGAAATAACATATAAAATGCCCTTAGTCATACTAACAAGCATAACATCATATCGTCCAGGAATAAGTCTTTCTGTAAGCATATCCGAAAAAATTATCCAAAGTGAACCTACAAGAAGATAAATTGCTGTTATTTTCAAAGCATGCTTGCGCGCCAATTTAATTCTTCCTTCATTTTCCGCTTTCAACAGCATTCAACTCCTCTTCTCGCTTCAAAATATGAATGTAACATATAATATTATTATTTTAATTCCATTGTCAACCTAAATAGCTATTATATCAAACAAAAAAGCTATGATTCAGGTATCTGGTCAGATATCTAAATCATAGCTTTTTTGTTATTTTATTAAAAGCTTGGAACATAACTAACTTTATTTTGAAAAACAGTTTTATCGCCACCAACTGTTTAATTATTGCTGGTGGAGATGAGGGGAGTCGAACCCCTGTCCGAAAGCAATGAAACATGACTTTCTTCGAGCGTAGTCGCTATTTTGGTGTTTCGCTTCTTTGTCGCCTAACGACAGGCTACTCAGTTG
>CAYTOV010000141.1:0-3261 GCA_964439485.1 uncultured Acidaminococcales bacterium
TCTTTATAAGTTTTTGGTTGTGAAAAGCAGCCTGCATTGAGCAGGCTGCTTAAAATAAACAATAAAACTAAAATCTTTTTCATAAGTGCATACCGCAATTTTCTCGGGAAGCGCAGTTTGCGCAGCCGGGATTCAGAGGTTGTTGCTCGGTCATTGTTTCAATTTCACTCTTAATCGGTTCGAGATAGTGAATGCAGTGACGAGGACAGCTTTTGACGCAAAGACCACATTCGATGCATTTCTCCCGGTCAATGACTGGCAGGCTGCCATTGCTATCTTCTACCATGGTGATGGCTTTAGTTGGGCAGTTTTTGGCACAGAGACCGCAGCTGATACAGGAAACGCTGCAATTGGTCATGGCTGCTTTACCTTTAGCACGGTTATTGCATTTAACGTGGATTTTAGCATTCGCATCGCTCAGATAAAGAACTTTTTGCGGGCATTGAGCAACGCAGACACCGCAGCCGGTACATTTAGTATAATCAAAGACGGGCAGACCGTTGCTGCTCATCGTAATTGCCTGGAAAGGGCAGCTCTTGACGCAGGAGCCGAAACCAAGGCAGCCAAAGTTGCATTTGCCTGGACCTCCTTGAGTTTTAGCCGCTAAATGACAATCTTCGACGCCTTTGTAGTTATAGGTTTTGGGAGCATTGACTTCACAACCGTTACAAGCCAGACGTGCAACCTTACGTAAATCTTTGCTTAGCGGCATTTCTTTTGTGAGCCCCAATGCTTCGGCAATTTTTTGTTTAACTTCTGTTGTACAGCCTACGCAAGGTGCGATACCTGTCTCACCTGCCACTATTGCTTCAGCCAAGGCATGACAGCCAGGATAGCCACAGGCACCGCAATTCGCACCAGGCAAGAGGCCTGCTACGATGTCAATGCGGGGATCAACATCTACTGCGAATTTTTTGTCTGCAAAAGCTAGAATTAAACCAAAGAGTGCGCCGAGAACGGCAACTAATGTAACGGCTTCCAACATGATTTTCAACTCCTAAAGTTAATCAGTGCGTACCGGCAAGACCCATCAGGGAGATAGCCATGCAACTGGCAGTAATCAAGGCAATCGGCAGGTTTTCCATGCAAGCCGGGAGTTCTGCTTCTTCCAGTCTTTCGCGGATGCAGGAAAATATTACAAGAGCGAGTGTATAGCCAGCAGCTGTGCTGATGGCGTTGACGGTGGCGTTGAATAAAGTATATTCCTTTTGTACATTGATGAGCGCGATGCCAAGTATGGCGCAGTTTGTGGTAATAAGGGGTAAAAAGACACCCATTGCTTTGTGAAGGGCGGGCATTTCTTTTTTCATGAACATTTCCAGAAGCTGTACCAAGGCAGCAATTGCCAAAATGAAGACGATGATTTTTAAGTATCCAAGATTATAAGGGACTAAAAATATTTCATAAAGGAACCAGGAAATGGTGGAGGCCAGTATCATGACGAAGGCTACCGCGGCACTCATGCCGAGAGCGTTGCCTAAGTTTTTGGAAACGCCAAGAAAAGAACAGAGGCCTAAGAACTGCGAGAGAACTATATTAGAAACAAAGAGTGCGCTGAAAACAATACCGAATGTGCTATCCATGACGCACCTCTTTTCTTTGTTTCAAATAATTGACTCCGGCAAAAAGGAAACCCATCGTAATGAAAGCACCAGGCGGCATCAGCATCAGCAGAATTGGCTGATAGGAAGCACTGAGAACGGGAAAACCCAACAGAGTTCCGGCGCCTAGGATTTCACGTACAGAACCTACAAAGGAGAGAGCCAAAGTATAACCGAGACCCATACCGACCGCATCCTGAAAAGAAGTCCACAATCCATTTTTGCTGGCAAAAGCTTCGGCGCGGCCGAGAATAATGCAGTTAACAACGATTAAGGGAATGAAGATGCCGAGAGCGGCGTAAATGTCCGGAACCAGGGCATTCATCAACATCTCTGTTACCGTTACCAAAGAGGCTATGACAACTATGTAGCAAGGTATGCGTATTTGGTCAGGTATGAATGATTTCAAAGCGGAAATCAACAGGTTGGAAAAAATCAGGACCAATGAAAAGGCAGCGCCCATGCCTAATGCGTTAGTAAGCGAAGTAGTAGTTGCCAGCGCAGGACAAACACCAAGTACTTGAACGAATAACGGATTTTCTTTTAAGATTCCTTTTTGAAATTCGGAAAACATGGTAAAACTCCTTTCGAAGGCAACACAAATATTTATTCCGTTTATTTATCGGGATGATGTTCACTTAGGTGCGTGCATACCAGATTAATGCCGCTAACTACGGCCTTGGACGTGATTGTAGAAGAAGTTATGGCTTGAATTTCAGAAGATTGTTTTGCATTTTTACTGACGTTTAAAAGATTATGCAGATCTTTGTTTAGGAATTGATCAAGGAAAGCTGGTTCAGTACATTTCGAACCCAAGCCTGGTGTTTCCTGCTGGCTGAGGACCTTAACGCCGGTAATCTTTAAGGAAGGATTTTCGACGCCGACCATAATGGTGATTTCTCCGGCGTAGCCTTTGGGGGCAACGGTGTAGACAAATCCGTTTGTCTTAGAGTCTTTGGTCGAACGATATATTTCTTTGATCGGTGAATTGGCAGGTACAGGTAATTTTTCCAGCTTATCAGCTTGCGGTAGCACTTGCTTGTAGCCTTCCGCAATTTTAGCAGCAGTTCGGTCTGCAATAATGCTGTTCGTATAGTCATAAGCAGCAACAACCAAAGCGGTGCTGATGGCACAAATGACAAAAAGGATAAAGGTTAAACGAAGAAAATTCTTATTCATGTTTTTTCATCCTCCCGCCGAAAGGAATGTTATGGACATAGCGGTCAATCAGAGGTGTAAGCATATTCATGATCAGAATGGCGTAGCAAACACCTTCAACATGCCCGCCGCGCAAACGAATAAGGGTAGTAAGGATACCAAGGCCGACAGCAAAGATGATACGCCCGCGTTTGGTCAAAGGACTGGTCACCCAGTCAGTTGCCATGAAAAAGGCGCCAATCATCAGGCCGCCGCCCAACAAATGGTAAAGAGGGAAAAGCGGAATGTATCCGCGATAATAGCCGTAAACACCGGTAATAATAAAAACCGTCAGAATATAGTAGAAAGGAATGCGCCAGTCAATGCGGCCGCGCCAGATCAGAAAAAGACCACCCAAGAGAATCAAGGGTACGCTGGTTTCGCCAAGCGAACCGGGAATATTGCCGATGAACATGCTTGCAAGATTAGGAAGAGAAGCAGTGGCATCCTGACCTTTTTGCCA
>CAYTOV010000142.1:0-3229 GCA_964439485.1 uncultured Acidaminococcales bacterium
AATTTTATTTGCTTACATTGACATATTTGGTGCGAATTGCCAGAGGCTTGAAAGCTCTGCCGCCCGGCTCAAAAAACTTACCGAAAAACTCAATATACTGCAAGCGGCTGGTATGAACAAAAGCGCCCATTATATTAACTGCTATATTGAAGGTATGACCGAGCAGTAAAAAGACAATAGCTATAACAATTCCAACTGGTCCTGCCTGCCATAACATATGAGCAATAGTGTTGATAACCATTGCGATAACCCCTGTCGAAAGCCCCAAAGCGAACAGTCTGGAATAACTCAGAAGGTCACTGAAATAACCGCTGATATTGTAGAGTGACAATACTCCACTCAAAAGACGCCGAAAAATATTCTTCTTTTCCCGGCCGCCGGTCAGTATGATTACTGTCATGCCACCAAGCGCCAGATATTTGCCAGCTTGTGTATCAGGCATAAAAGCCATGAGTCCTAAGCCGGCGAAAATAACAAGCCAGGAAAGCTGATCGAAGATTGCGTTCCATATTTGACCCCTCTTGATTTCCAGGTACATCTTCATACAAACACCAAGAATAATATGCGCGGCGCCGAGGCCGAAGCACAAGGCTAACATTTTCAGCGGTTCATTCATCGGCGATAGTAAGATAGGATTGAATTCCAAGCCAAACCAGCCGCCAAACATTGCTCCCCAGAAAATGGTAGAAATGCTGCCCAAAAAGATAACCGTTACTAGCTTGCCAACATTACCCTCAGGTTTCAGCACTTTCAGTACTATGAATAAGAGTATTGTCAACAAAAGACCATAACCGGCATCTGACAGCATCATTCCAAAAAAGATGAAATGCCAGGGTGCCATCATAAAGCTCGGATCAAGCGAACCAATCTTCGGTCTGGAATACATCTCCGTAACCGCTTCATAGGGAGCTGCAAAAGCCGTATTTTCCATGACGGACGGTGGGATTTCGTCTTCTTCCGGTTCCTCGAATTTCAAATCATAAACAGCCGTAGCCTCCGCAACAGCCTTGGCGACATCCTCTTCCTTATCGGCTCTCAGCCAGCCTTGCAGGCAAAAGGTTTTCTCCGTTTCTTCGCCCCCAACAACCAAGCGTTCCTGACAAGCAGAAAGCTGGTCATAATAGAGTCGCAAATTGGCTGCCTGGCCTGATAATTTTTCAACCTCGCTTTCAAGTTCCTCAGCGAGTCCCTCTTTCATACTGGCAGCCTTAGTCAAGTCATCGATGATTTCTTGCGGCAGTCCTGTCCTTTTCGGGAAGATAACCGGCGAAAAATCATGATCCTTCAGCAAACCTTTTATTTCTGCCGCTGTAGTTTTGTGGGCAAAGATTACCAGAGCCCTTCCTTCATTCCCTTCGCCCAGAATAAGCAGTTCCGCCGGCATTTCTTTCAGAGCATCCTGTACTGCTTCAACTTCTTCCGCGGCAAGAAAACCTGCGAAATAAACACTGGAATCTGTTTCACTCAAATTTTCCAGCGCTACGTCAAGATCCGACCAAGGCTCGAGTCCTTTGGCCTGAGCCAGCATAGTAGACGCTTCATTACGCAAGGCCGTAATCTTTTCTGCCAATGAAGTCAGTTGATTGCTCAATGCCGCGCCTTCGTCCGTTTTTTGCAAAAAGTGTTCGTATTGCACTATAGGTTTGGGCGCAAACAAAGATGGTTTACCTACATGTACTGTAATGAATTTTATTGCTTCCTGCGTTTTGTCCAGAGCATTATCTACATCAGCAATTCCCGGCAATGAATTTCCATCGGAAGTTGCAATCAGCATGAGGTTGCCACCTCTCTGCAAGTTAAGCAAAATTTCTTCCCGGTCGTCTTTCAGCGCATATAAAGTTGCTTTTTTCATCGGCACTAACATGCTAAACCACGACCCTTTCGATAATATAGGCCACTGCCTCCGGCAATTTTGCCTTAGCCGCGATTGCCTCGGCACCGTCAGCCAGTCTACGTTCCTCAATTAAAGCCTTCGCTCTCGCTTTAGCTTCTTCTTCTGCCGCCGCTATGGTATCTCTAGCAGCTGTCCGTGCGCTATTAATCAGCTTTTCCGCTTCTTTGCCAGCGTCTTCCTCTGCCTCGCGCATCATTTCTCTAGCAGTTATTTTCGTGTCTCGTTTTGCTTCTGACGCCAACTGTTCAGCTTCTTTGATTTCTTCCAAAATAGACATTTCTTCACCACCTTTGTCCCTCTTTAAATATAGACGTATAGACGCACAAAATACCGCTTCCACTCTTTAAAGTGAAACCGGTATCCAAAGCATGTCCTTGATTCCAGAATGATTCAGTGCGCACTATCATAATTTTCGCTTCCCCTTCGAAAGTAATACGGTGAAAGGATCATAACCGTCAGATTAAGATAACGAAATCAGAAGCCAGAATTTATTCATCAAAGTCATTATATTTTCAGCTAAAAATTCAAAAAATCCACTAAATACTTAAACATTAGACAAAACTCCCTTAATTCCTGCCGGAAAACTGCGACTTATCAAAGTATTTGCGAATTCTTTCAGCAAAAAGAGCACTCCATCGCCATTTATTGGGTGAAGTGCTCTAATTATTACAATATTTATTTGCCTAATTTAACAGTTTGAAAAACACAAGCTTCAACATCAAACATTCGGGAAGCAATGCGTTTACCTCTGTCCAGGTCAGCTGTGAAACAAATGGTCGTTTCGCCGGAGCCTTCTGCTTTTAGGATATCACCAGCCTCTAGTGCTGCTTTTGCATCAAGCGCCGTCTGTTCCGCCGGATCAATTACTCTGACGCCGGATCCCATTTCCTCCTCGATTTCCTTCTTGATAAACGGATAATGCGTGCAGGAAAGGATCATGGTATCGATGCCGGCTGCTTTTAATGGCTGGGCATATTCAGCAATGGCCGCTTTAATTTCAGGCGAATCAAAGCGTTCACCTTCAATCAGCGGCACAAATTTCGGGCAAGCTTGCGGCACTACAGTGGCCGTCGGATCTACTGACAGAATAGCAGCTTTATGCGCACCGGAGTTAATCGTGAACTCGGTGGCAAAAACGCCAATTTTTTTATTCTTGCTGGTATTCAGAACAAGGTTAGAACCCTTGGACATACCAACGATGTCGTATTCATGGTTACCTTTTAAAGTATCAACACCCAGCACCGTGAGTGTGTTGCAGGCAATGATAACCAGCTTGGTTTCTTGTGTTTCAAAGTAATCCAGCATCTCGCCGACAAATTGTCTGACCTCTGCTTC
>CAYTOV010000143.1:0-3228 GCA_964439485.1 uncultured Acidaminococcales bacterium
ATTTACCAGTCAGCAACCTTCAGACATCCGGCACTTCACCAAAGTACGGGTTACGATTACAGTCGTGTAAAAAACCCGACCAGAGAAGAACTGGAAAATTCTGTCGCCGCGCTTGAAAGAGGAAGTCGATGTTGGGCTTTCTCTTCTGGCATGGCAGGTATTGGTGCTCTTTTAAAACTCTTCAGGACAGGTGACCATATTTTACTATCGGAGGATTTGTATGGAGGTACTGTCCGTATTTGCAATGCTATTTACAGCAAGTTTGGTATCAGCTTTGAATATATAGATACTTCGGATATTAAAGCTGTAAAAGCAAAAATCCAGAATAATACCAAGGCGATCTTTGTGGAGACACCCTCTAATCCGATGATGCTGGTCAGCGATATCGCTGCTATCAGCGAATTGGCTCATGCTCATCAGGCTTTGCTGATTGTTGATAACACTTTTCTTTCGCCACATTTTCAGAAGCCTTTGACACTGGGCGCGGACATTGTAATTCATAGCGGCACAAAATATCTTTGCGGGCATAATGATGTTGTTGCCGGCTTAGTAATTGTTAAAGATATTCCACAAGTTATTGATGAACTTGACTTGATTTATAAATCAGAAGGAGCCAGCCTGGGACCTTTTGATAGTTGGCTCATGCTGCGCAGTATCAAAACTTTGGCTTTGAGAGTCGAAAAGCAAGAGAAGAATGCACTTCAAATTGCCAGCTGGCTCAAAACTTTGCCAACGGTTACTGATGTTTACTATGTTGGTTTAAAAGATCATCCAAGCTACGAACTTACGTTGAAACAGACAACAGGCTTTGGCGGTATGATTTCTTTTAAGGTAAAAAGTGCTAAAATAGCAGAAGAGGCTTTAGGCAAGTTAAAACTGATTTATTTTGCTGAAAGTCTGGGTGGCGTAGAAACTCTTCTTACTTATCCTATTGAACAGACTCATGCTGAAGCCCCGAAAGAACTGCTCGCCAGAGTCGGTGTTGATGAGAGGCTCTTACGTCTATCTGTGGGCATTGAAGATGTAGAAGATTTAAAGGAAGACCTCGAGCAGGCTTTAGCAGAATAGGGTGAGATGATGACTAAATATGATTTTGATAAGAAAATTGAACGTAAAAATACTAACTGCCTTAAATATGATTTCGCGGTAGAAAGGCATAGACCAGCAGATATCTTGCCTTTTTGGGTGGCAGATATGGATTTTGCTGTACCGGCAGAAGTTATTGATGAGCTGGTGAAACGCAGCAGGCATGGTATTTTTGGTTATACAGATATAAAAGAAGATTATTTTCTTACCTTAAAGGAATGGTTCGCCAGACAGCACGCTTGGCAGCTGAAAGATAAATCTCTTGTAGTCACGCCTGGCGTTGTTTTTGCAATTTGTGCAGCAATCAGGGCTTTTACAAAAGAAAATGATGCCGTTTTGATTCAGCGTCCGGTTTATTATCCGTTCTCTTTGTCGATAGAGCAGAATAACCGCCAGCTGATCAACAATCCGCTTGTGTTGCGCGATGGACGCTATGAAATAGACTTTGTTGATTTTGAACAGAAAATCATTGAACATAAGGTTAAGCTTTTTATCCTTTGTAATCCTCATAATCCTGTAGGGCGTGTCTGGACGAGGGACGAATTGACCAGACTCGGTGATATTTGCGTTAAACATGATGTGCTTGTTGTTGCTGATGAAATTCATGAAGAATTTACGCGACCAGGCTATAAACATCTTGTTTTTGCTGCTTTGAAGCCGGAGTATGCTTTGCGCACCATTACCTGCACGGCACCTAGTAAGACTTTTAATCTGGCAGGTTTGCAAATATCCAATATTTTTATTGAAAATGACTCTTTGAAGCGCGGCTTTGTTAATGCAATGGACCAGGCGGGTTACAGTCAGCCTAATACGCTGGGCATCTTTGCCTGCCAGGCGGCTTATACTTACGGAGCAGAATGGCTGGAGCAGTTAAAAGCTTACCTGGATAATAATTTGCAGAAAACTAAGCTGTTTCTTGCGGAAAATCTACCCGAGGTTAAGCTGATTGAGCCGGAAGGGACCTATTTGCTTTGGCTGGATTTCCGTGCTTTACAACTGAAGGATGAAGAAATAGAACGTAAAATTGTCGAGGAAGCTGGCATTTGGCTTGATGGCGGTTTGATGTTTGGTCCTGAGGGAGCAGGTTTTCAGCGCATTAATAGCGCCTGCCCCTGGTCAACGCTTGAAGAGGGACTGCAACGGCTGCACAAAGCATTTAAGTAAAGATTGTCTAAAATATCCTGTTCTGAAGAGAACAGGGTATTTTTTTACAGCATGGTTAACCTTGATAAAAAAACAGTTGACGGTACAAGGAACTGGTAATATACTACTAAGTATATTGAGTTAGTAGACAATAAAAGAGAGGGTGCCGACAATGGATTTAATTAAACTTGCAGAAGAAATTATAGCTGGCAAAAGGCTGAAGAGAGAGGATGATTTAAATTTTTTCTTTACGGCTGATTTGGAGGAATTGCGTAAAGGCGCGGCTTTGCTTCAAGACTATTTTTGTGGAAAAAAAGTTGATCTTTGCACGATCATGAACGCACGCAGCGGCCGTTGCTCTGAAAACTGCAAATTTTGTGCTCAGTCTGCTCATCATCATACCGGTGTTGATGAATATGGCTTTGTGGAAATAGATGAAATTATGGAGATGGCCTTAGCCAACCAAGCTGAAGGAGCTGATCGTTTCGGTCTGGTTACATCAGGACGCAGGTTAGATGGCGAAGATTTTGAACATGCTATTGAGGCTTATAAAAAAATGAAAGCAAACTGCAGCATCTCTTTGTGCGCAGGGCATGGCCTTCTCAGAAGAGAACAATTTAAACGCTTGCGTGAAGCCGGCGTAGAAAGTTATCATGAAAATATTGAAACTTCGAGGAGAAATTTTCCTAACATCTGCACGACGCACAAGTTTGAAGATAAGCTGGAAACAATGAGAATCGCCAAAGAAGAAGGTTTCTGTGTTTGTTCCGGTGGTATTATCGGCATGGGCGAAACCTGGGAAGACAGATTGGACATGGCCTTGACCTTGGCAGAGCTAGATATTGAATCGATACCAATTAACGCCTTAATGCCGATTCCTGGTACGCCGCTTGGCCATTTGCCGGGATTAGCACCGGAAGATATTTTGCGTACCGTTGCTTTCTTCCGTTATCTTAATCCTGCGGCTAATATTCGTTTGGCTGCCGGCAGAAAGATGCT
>CAYTOV010000144.1:0-3180 GCA_964439485.1 uncultured Acidaminococcales bacterium
ATCATAAAAACTGCCCTGCTAATACGTCTTATTAGCAGGGCAGTTTGTCGTTGTGGGATAGTTGTTCTTTATAAATAATTAGAAATTGCACTTGTAATGACTTCATTACTAATGTTATTTATGTCATCAGGATCATACAAATGTATTACATCATGAGTTATGATGCCCCAATGTTGAACGGAAGTTCTGCTGTATAAAGCAACGATTTTTTTATTTAAAGCTCCTGAAATATGACCCAAGCCGCCATCGCCTGTGAGCACTATATCAGAAGCGTTAACAAATGAAATAAAATTATCGATAGTTGGAGAAATATGTATTTCCGAATTCATAATTAATTTATTTTGCAAGTCCACAGCTTTGTCATAATCTTGATCTTTTGCTGATATTAGAAGAGAGAATTTGTGTTTTTCATATAGTTCATTCAAAATTTCAGCGCATTTAACATTTGAAAGTTGGCAAAAATGTTTACTATTAGAAACTTCAACTAAAATTTTTAATCCTGAATATTTGGGGTTATAGGGTTTGATTTTGTTTTTATCAAATAATGGGTATGAGTTTTGCGGTATTTCCTTTATATTTTGATTAAATACTTGTAGGCTGCACAGGCCAATAGGTTGATTATGTAATTTTCTAATATCAGAACAAATAAATGGATGATTGAGTAATTTGAAAGTAAATTTATTTGCAACGCGTACATTACGCTCCTTAGCACCTATAGTAAAAAGAAACAGGCTATTTGTTTTGGGATAATTTAATACAGTTGATATTCCAATATCAGGTTTGATCCATCTATATTTAATTGCCATTTTAAAGCGTTGGAAATATCTATTACCTGAAGGTGTAAGAAATATATGGGCATCAGGGAAAAAACACTTAATAATCTCTTTGTTTTTAATATCTTTATCAGGATAGAAAAAGTAAAAATCACACTTGCCATAAATTGACTGCAGATGATTGCATAATGGTACAGCCATTGTAATAAAATCACCCAAATAGTTACGTATTATCATTACTATTTTGGTCCTAGTGCTACCTTCATATTGTTTGCTAGACAACTTGAAAAACCTTCTTTTATGTTTTAAATAGGTATTAAAAAAATATACGTGCGAGAGCCAACTTCGTTTAAATCTTAGCGCGTTTACATAAATATGTAAACATATTTTTAAGAACATGCATAAAAAAGAGTATAACAAATAGGATAACGGGAGATGGCTATTTTCTTAAAACTTAAGCAGTTGGTGATACTAATATCGGTCAAGGGGTGAAGAGTTCCTCTGGCTGCTTCCACACGCGACAATTCCCCTGCCAGCAGTCGGTCGCTGATGTGCAGCAAGCCCGTTGCTTCTTAACCCCCGTGACCAATAGATCATTAAATACAGCTAGTTCTAAGCGTTACCTGATTATTTGTGAACTAAAACGCAGCAGTGAAATCTTGTTTTTGAGCTATACAGCAGGTATAATTACTTAGGATAGCGATAAGCAATTTTTGTGGGAGGGTTATAAACAATGACAAGTGCGGAAATTGAAGAACAGTTTCAATCTTATATGAAAATTTTTAAAAATGATCCTGAATTAGGCAAGGCTTTGAGCCTTGTAACTTTTGAAAACTTATTTAATCCTGATTTTTTGAAGGCGAACAGCAAGTTCACTTCTATGGATGATATAATCTGGCGCAGCGGATTTGGCATTATGAATTTGCTGGAAGTAGAAAATGTCAATCAGGATAAATGGAATGCTTACATAGAAAGCCATACTGATTGTTCAACTTGGCACGAATTCGGTAAGTTGGCGATGGTTGTTTGGATGAAAAGCAAATTGGAAGAAACTAAAGAGCAAAGCAATTAATATTTTTCAATAAATCGAAAAATAATTTTAGGCGGTACCACAATATATTGTGGTACCGCCTTTTACATACCCCAACATTATGATATAATGCAGTTAAAGAATAATAATTATTAATAACGAAGAGCAAAATTTTGCCAAAGTTGGTTTTTAAATAGGACAAGTAAAATAAAAACGAAAATTTGTTCGCTTTTGGTATTGCAAAAACCGTATGTTCGTGATAATATGCAAATAACGAACAAGTGTTTATGAAAGGCGGCGCAAAAATGAAAAAATTATTATTGATGCTGTGCATGAGCATAGCTATATACTCCGGATATAATATGGTGACAATGGAGGCTTCCACACATTGGCGACACGAACAGGTGGTCGTGCATGGCGGCGATACTCTTTGGGCAATTGCTGATCGCTGGGCGCAGGATGGCGAAGATGTCAGGGCAGTAATTTATCGGATTTGTGAAGCTAATAAACTGGAAAACAACACCTACCTGATGCCGGGGCAAAAACTTGTGATTCCGGTAAGGTCAAACCCTGAATATTTGGCACAAAAATAAAAACATATATTTTTAGTATGAATTATTGCTAAAACGTATCGCTTGTTGTAGAATTAATAATACTACAACAAGCGGTTTTTTTATGCCGCAAGATGGGTTGATGTTATGGAAAAGCAATATAATATCTACAAACCAATTTTAAATTGCATAGATCGCGAGGAGACCAAGCGTTATGGTGGTTTGCGCAAGGGACAGGATTTCCCGGAAAAGCTGGTTGATGAGGCTTGCAATATCGTGATGATGAGCAAAGAACCTCAAACTGTCTGGACAGTATATCCTTACGACTGCTGCCATGCTTGTGTACAGGCGCCGGATGAATATTTTATTCCCGGCAACTCTCTGCGTAAGCACCTTTCCAGTGCTACACAGGTAATTTTTCTGTCGGCTACAGTTGGTGAAATGGTGGAGAAAGCTGCTAGCGATGCCTTTACCAAAGGCGAGTATGCATTGGGCATGTTGATTGATGCCGCGGCAACCGCTGCTGTTGAACAGACAGCCGATGAACTGGAGAAATTACTGGCTAATAAATTCGCTCAACTTGGTTTCAAAATGACATTTCGTTTCAGCCCCGGTTATGGTGACTGGGATTTGAGCGAACAGGACAAAGTGGCAAAATTGGCAAATGCTGAGGCGATAGGAGTTACGTTAACAGATTCATTGATGCTGATGCCGCGCAAAAGTATTACCGCTGTTATCGGGCTTTGCCCTGATATTGAGGAAGAGACACCTTCAAAAGGTTGTAATAAATGCACTAAACTAGACTGCTCAATGCGAAGGGATGGAT
>CAYTOV010000145.1:0-3095 GCA_964439485.1 uncultured Acidaminococcales bacterium
GTAGGCAGTTTGACCCTAGCCTGGTCAATATTTTTGTTAACATTTACAGGGACCGTGCCTAGTGCAGCGTTGAACCTGGAAAGAATGTGTTTTGCACAATAAAGAGAGCGCGCAAAAAAGACTTTGGAATATATTCCAAAGTCCTTTTTGCTTTTAACTTCTAATCCTCCGTGCGTCACTGAGGAACCAAGAAGGCTCATCCAGACGGGGGAGCTGTCACGGAGTGACTGAGGGAGGGAAATTTATTAATTTCAACATAAATTTATAACATGTCGAAAAAAATAAAATAATTCGACACGTTGACAAAAATGCGATGAAAAGAATATAATGACCTTAGGAAACAGCAGGCAAAGATGCCAGGCGCGAACCAACAGTTTTTGTTGAGACAAAGGAGGAATTCATGGTGGATGTTATGCAGCCGTATAATGAATTAACACCAATCAGCGAGCTTTATATTCGTCCAACCGAAGAAATATTGCAGCTTGTCGAGAAGACGCGTGTTGCTTTGGCCTTGTTGGATTATGCGGTAGGGAAATTGCCGAGCAGTAATATATTACTGGATAATATTGCTTTGCAGGAAGCCAAAAGCAGCAGCAAGATTGAAAATATTGTTACCACTAACGATGAATTGTACAGCGGACTTGCTTTGCAGGAAGTAAGAGGAGCGGTCAAAGAAGTAGTCGATTATAAAGAAGCGCTTTTTACCGGTTTTCAGGAATTAAGTAGCAAAGGATTGCTAGCGCTTAGCGATATTGAGAATATTAATAAGGTAGTCAACAAAAAAGAACCTGGTGTCAGACATAATATGGCTGAATTTGCAGAAACGCTGACACGCATTGCCAATATCAAGGAAGATAGCACCAACGAAGTTCTTTATACACCGCCGCACGGCAAGGAACTTTTATTTAAGCTGCTGGTGGATATGCTGGAATTCATCTACGATGATGAACGCTACAATCTGCACCCCTTGATCAAGATTGCACTGGCGCACTATCAGTTCGAGAGCATTCATCCTTTTTATGATGGTAACGGCAGAACGGGCAGAATCTTGAACATTCTCTTTCTCTGCCAAAAGGAATATCTCAGACAGCCTGTTTTGTATGCCAGCGCGTATATTATCAAGAACAAAGACGAATATTACCGTCTGCTCAGAGAAACTCATCAGCACGAAGATTACAACAAAGTAATCGCCTATATGCTGAGCTCATTCTATAATACTGCACAGGAAACGCTGCAAAAAGTCGAGGCTATTGATTCCTTGTACAAACATTATGTTTCACAGGAATTTTTAGGGAAACTGCCGGGGAACAAAACAGTGATGGAGCAGGTCGTGACCCTGGCCTTTGAGAAGGTTTATCTCAGAATAAGCGATTTGGTTGATGCAGGAATTCACCGTCAGACTGCTTCTGCGCATTTGCATAATCTGGTGGAAAGCGGGCTTTTGACGGTCGAAACAGTGAAGCGTGAAAAGCTATTTAAAAACATGGAATTACTGAAACTTTTTGGAGGCAAAAATAATGAAGATAAGCACTGATATGACGAGTAAGGTAAATCTGGTGAAGGAAATCGCCAATCTTTTGCGTGGCCCTTATACCTCTGAAAAGTATGGCAACGTGATTATCCCGATGGCGATTATTCGTCGTTTTGACTGTATTCTGGAGAGTAAGAACAAGGAAATCAAAGACTTGCTCACCCAAATGGAAGGTAAAAATTTTTCCGATGAATTTTTAGAAGACTTGGTTAGTAAAAAGTGCGGTGTGCCGTTCTTTAACCGTAAATGCATTTCACTGGAAAACTTGGTGGGCAACAGTGATAATATAGATGCCAATTTTCTGGAGTTTGTCAGTGCCTATTCTCCGGGCATTCAAAAGATTCTTGCGGGTTTGAAATTCAGAGAAGAAATTCTCTTTATGAGCAAGAAGAAACTCTTATTCCCGGTGGTAAAAGCTTTTTCTGAGGTTGATTTTCATCCTGAAACCACTGATCCTCTGGCGATGGGCTATATTTTTGAAGAAATCATCCGTACTTACAAAGCCAATGCTGAGGCCGGTGATCATTATACGCCTCGTGAAGTAATAGAGCTGTGCGTTGACCTGATGATCAGCGAGAATACGGACGAATTCAAAAAGCAAGGCAAGGTTTTGCGCGTTTACGACGGTTGCTGCGGCACTGGGGGTATGCTGACGGTGCTCAAAAGGAAAATGCACGAGCTTACTGACGGGCAGGCTACGGTAAGGCTTTTCGGCCAGGACAGCAACCCCGAGGCTTATGCCGTCTGCCGTGCGGAAATGCTGATGCTGGGCGAAGCAGCAGAAAATATCTACGAAGGTGATACTCTGACAGAAGACCGTCTGCCGCAGGAAAAGTTTGACCTGCTTTTGACAAACCCACCCTTCGGCGTGGAATGGAAGACGGCAAGAGCAGAGGTCGTGAAGGAAGCCAATGGTGAGAAACTGAACGAGCCAAAGGGACAGAATAGGTTCTCTCATGGCTTGCCGCGCGTCAGTGATGGTCAGCTCTTGTTCTTGCAGAACTTGCTGGCGAAAGCGGAAGACGATGCCAGAATAGCAATTATTTTAAACGGTTCTCCTTTGTTTTCCGGTGACGCGGAAAGCGGGGAAAGCAAAATCAGACAATATGTCTTGACAAGCGGCCTCTTAGAAGCGATTGTCGCTTTGCCTGACCAGATGTTTTACAATACCGGCATCAGCACCTATATCTGGATTTTGTCGAAAAAACGGAGTGCTAAACGCGGCAAAAAAGTACAGTTGATTAATGCAGTTGATTTTTTTGAACCGCAAAAACCGAAATCTCTCGGTAATAAACGCAAATATATCAGCAGAACGCATCGCCGGCAAATCGTGAAGCTTTTTAAAACTCTGGCGGAGAACGAACAGTCGAAGTTCTTTGATCCGGAAGACTTTGGTTATACGAAGGTCACTATTGAGAGGCCTTTGCGTCTTAAGTTTATTATTTCGGAAGAAAACATTGCCGAGTTGTCCAAGGACTATAATGCTAATTTTGCCAAAATGTCTTCTGATGCCCAGCAGGCAGTAGTAAAGATGCTTAATGAACATGCGGGCAAAACTATCACA
>CAYTOV010000146.1:0-2996 GCA_964439485.1 uncultured Acidaminococcales bacterium
CTCCAGTTCTTCTGGTGTTGTTATGCCGATGTTCCTGCCAATGGTTCCTGGTTTGAAAGAAGTTACTGGCGGTAACGCTATTGCCATGATTTCTTCTATCAACGTAGGTTCTCACTTGGTTGATACTTCCCCATTGTCTACTCTTGGCGCACTTTGCATTGCTTCTGCAGGCGACCATGAAGACAAAGGTAAATTATTCCGTAAACTTTTGATTTGGGGCTTGTCCATGTCTGTTGTTTCCGGTATCGTATGCTATGTTTTCTTCGGTGTTCTCGGACTATAAGAAATAGATTCTTTTATGGTTATATTGATCAGTATTTGGTTTATGTAATGGGCGGTCAGTATGCGAAGTGATAACTTCGCATACTGCTTCCTGATAGAATTTAATGATTGTTCTAAGGACTAAATGTAAAGAAAAAGTATTATCGATTCAGAAAAACAAGTATTAAAGACATGGCAAGTTGTTTGATGAAATATCTGGAGGCCTCTCTAAATCTCCGGGAAATCCCTACTACGCCCCCCTTCAAAAGTGCTCGCGAATATTTAAGATAAAGTTACTTATTCACGGACAAAATTCGTTTATATTAAGGAGGAAATGCGCAGTATGGAAATTTCAACAGCTGCTATTATGTCAATTGTTGCACTTGTAATCCTTGTTGCAATCAGTTGCGTAAATGAAGATTTAAACGTAGGTTTCTTGGGTATCGGTTTCGCAATTATCGTTGGTGGTATTTGGGGCGGTTTGACTGGCGCTAAAGTAATGAGTTCTTTCCCGCTTTCCTTGTTCATGATTTTAGCCGGTGTTACTTTCTTGTTTGGTATGGCTCAAACAAATGGTACAATGGAAAAATTGACTGCTTATTCAGTACGTGTTTGCAAAGGCAACACTGCACTTATTCCACTTATTATTTATGTTTTAACTACTTTTGTTACTACTATCGGACCTGGCAACATTGCAGGCTGCGCATTGATGGCTCCAGTAGCTATGGCAATCGCAACTCGTGTTGGTATGCCTGCGTTCCTGATGACATTGCTTGTAGTTGGTGCTGCAAACGGCGCGGCATTCTCTCCGTTTGCTCCTACTGGTATCATTTCTAACGGCATTATTGCCAAAATGGCACCACAATTGAACATTCCAGCTGATTCTCTGAGTAGCTTGGCTTGGAAAGTTCATTTCAACTCAACACTTGCACAAGGTTTCGTTAACATCGGCGGCTTCTTCGTAATGGGTGGCTGGGCTTGGATAATGAAACAAAAAGGTGCTGAACTTGACATTGATGAATTGGCTCCAAAACCGGAACCTTTCAACAAAGCTCAGATTACAACCCTTCTGATGGTTGCAGTTCTGATTGTCTTGGTTGTTCTTCCTGGACTTCCTGGCATGAAGGCAATGTTCCCAAAATCAATTCTTAATATGCTTTCTAACGTTGGTTCTATTTCCTTCGTTCTTTCAATCGTATTGATGCTGACTGGTTATGGTGACAGCAAGGCTGCTGTAAAAGTTATGCCTTGGGGCGTTATCATGATGGTTTGCGGCGTATCCGTATTGATCGACGTTATGGACCAAGCTGGCGGTTTGAACGCATTGGTATCTATCATTGGTTCCGTATCTGGCCCAACAACTGTTACATTCTGGGTTAGCTTCGTACCGGCAGTAATTTCCGCATATTCCAGTTCTTCTGGTGTTGTTATGCCTATGTTCCTGCCTATGACTCCAGGTTTAGTTGAAATTACTGGTGGCAACGCTATTGGTATTATTTCTGCAATCAACGTAGGTTCTCACCTAGTTGATACTTCTCCTTTGTCTACTTTAGGAGCACTTTGTATTGCTTCCGCCGGTGACCATGAAGATAAGGGTAAATTGTTCCGCAAACTCTTGGTTTGGGGTCTTGCTATGTCTGTTGTTTCCGGTATTGTTTGCTTCCTGTTCTTCGGTGTTTTAGGATTCTAATTTTAAACTTTTAGAATTTGCATTTATTACAATAAAAAGTCTGCAAAGAGCAATCTTTGCAGACTTTTTTGTTAAATAAGAATGAAGTGCTGCGGAAAGATCTGGCACCAAAGCAGAGACATACAAATTCTTTGAGTTTCCTGCAATAAATGGTATAATAGTTTAGAAGAAATTTATAGGGGGGTGTTTTGCTTGAAACCACTGAAAAATCTTGTTGTACTCGATTTAACGCGTGTTTTGGCTGGGCCGTATTCGGCCATGATGATGGGGGACTTCGGTGCCAACATTATCAAAATTGAACAACCTGGCGTTGGTGATGATTCACGCGCTTTTGGTCCGTTTGTTGGCAAAGAAAGCGCTTATTACATGAGCCTTAACCGCAACAAACGTTCAATGACTTTAAACTTCAAAGAACAAGGCGCAAGAGACCTTTTCAAAGAAATGGTCAAAAAAGCTGACGTTGTCTTGGAAAACTACCGCCCAGGAACAATGGAAAAATTTGGTCTCGGCTATGATGTATTGAAAGAAATTAAGCCAGACCTTATTTATGCGGCATGCTCCGGTTTTGGTGAAACAGGCCCTTATAAATTAAAGCCAGCTTATGATATCATAGTGCAGGCTATGGGCGGAATCATGAGCATTACAGGCCCTGAAGGCGGCGAGCCAACAAGAGTCGGAGCTTCCGTTGGCGACATCATCGCAGGTTTGTTCACTACGATTGGTGTTTCCATGGCACTTTATCATCGTGCTATGACTGGCGAAGGCCAAAAGATAGATGTATCGATGCTCGACTGCCAGGTTGCAGTTCTGGAGAACGCAATCAGCCGTTATTTGGTAAATGGCGATGTACCGGGCCCTATTGGCAACCGTCATCCTTCCATTACTCCATTTGAAGGATTCACAGCTAGTGACGGCTATGTTATCGTCGGTGCAGGTAATGACCGCTTATGGAAAAAACTTTGTGAGTTGCTTGGCAAACCGGAACTCATTACTGATCCACGCTTCGTAACTAATGGAGACAGAACGAATAACCAAAAAGCACTGA
>CAYTOV010000147.1:0-2935 GCA_964439485.1 uncultured Acidaminococcales bacterium
TTGCTAAGCTCCAGCCGTCGGCCGCAGGCTGGTATCACAATAACGTTATTTTTACCAAAGGGCAGCTGACAGAAATCAATGATGGCAGCGCGAGAGTCGAAGGAGAAGGCGGTTATCGCGATATAGTGCTGAATATTTCGGCAACTACCCATCTGGTAAATGCTGAAGATGGCACGCCTGTTCCTTTCAGTTCTTTGCAAAAAGGTGCTAGTGTCGTAGCTTATTATGGACCGGGCGTAAGCAAAAGTATGCCACCGCAAGGTAATGCCTTTGCTTTGGTAGTAGGCACACCGGCTAAGGGCAGCGCAGGCATTTATATGAAAGCGGGCAGTGTGCAGAAAACAGATGATGAAAAGATTAAGGTTTTATCGTCTAACGGCGACAGGCTGATAACTATTACGAATGAAGTATTTCCTAATCTGAATGCTATTAAGGAAGGTTCTGACCTGCTGGTTTGGTATGACATGATGACATTGAGTATTCCTGGTCAGGCGGCAGCGACTAAAGCGGTATTGCTTCCGGCGACGATCAAGGTTCATATTGGCGCCGGCGTTATCGTAGCTAATGGCAAAGAGCTTGCTTTGGGCCAAGGTGACAGTATCATTACCAGAGGTAAGACAGTGCTGCTGCCACTGAGGATCATCGTAGAAAATCTTGGCTATAATATCGTTTGGCAGGCAGAGCAGAAGCAAATCGAGTTGAAGGATGGCAGTGATAACATAGCAACCTTCAAGATCGGCAGCAACAGTTACCAAAAAGGACAGGAAGTTATTGGCCTTGCCGCTGCGCCGGAGCTCGTTAATGGCAAGACTTTGGTGCCGGTGGAGTTCTTTACCAATGTTTTGAACATGAAAGTATCTGTAAGCAACACACATATATAGGAACTTAAAGTGCTTTTCCTTTTAGGAAAAGCACTTTTTTGTGCGCATAAATAATGTGAAAAACATACTAAAAAATAATTATTAAATTTTAAGAATATTAATCAAATTGAGAAGGAAGAAGTCTCGAAAGTGTCGAAGATAGATGCGTTGATTGTTTTTATGAGCCTCCAAAGGCCATGAATACGCCACTTTTTGGCTAGTCAGGTGCAAAAGGTGAGAACTATTCTGGTAAAAATCAAAGGACTTTAGTAAGAATCATTGCAGCAAGAGCTTAATGATGTTTTAATTACCAATAGGTGTACCTAAATCTTGGGTTTGTAATAAAATCTAATTTCAAAAGTATATAAAGATAAATAAAGCAAATTGGTGGTGTGCCATGATTAAGAAGATTGCATTAATGACATTTGCGGCAACTTTGCTTATGACCTCGGTGGTTTCAGCAGCGTCAGCTAATCCTTTTGCGGATGTACCGAAAGGTCACTGGGCTTATGCGTCGTTGACAAAGCTGGAGCAAGGCAACGTTTTGCCGGCAGGCAAGGATTATGATGGAAACAAAATAATTACACGTTATGAAATGGCGCAATTAGTCGGCGCGGCGCTCGCGAACAAGGATAAGTACAGCACTGACGTCCAGCAAAACGTTTTGCCAAAACTCTCGGATGAGTTCGCAGAAGAACTTAACAATTTAGGTGTGCGGGTTGCAAAACTGGAAGCAGCAGATGACAATGTTAATTTCACCGGGCAGATAAGATGGCATTACGTTGATAACTATCGGAGCAGGCACGACAGCAATGATGATCACCAGCTGCGTTCGCGTATTTACATTAACGGCAAAGTTAACGAAACCTGGGATTATAACGCGATGCTGGAAAATAAGCAGAATTTGCATACCAATGCTGAAGATAGTAAAACCGGTTTTGAACGTGCTTATGTCACAGGGCCGCTAGGCGGTGCCAAAGTTACCGCCGGTGTTTTTGGCAATCTGATGGCAGAGGGCAATATTTATGATACGAGTTTTGATGGTATTAAATTTGAATTCGGCGATGTTATAAAATACAGCCTCCTGTATGGTGAGGCAGATATTGAACGCGACAATAAGATGTTCGTAGCGACAGCCTCCTACAAAGATTATGATTACGATGCCGCAGTTGGCTATCATCGCATTAATTATGACGAGGGTAATCCTGCAGACAACACTATCTGGAGTGCCGGCGGCAATTATGATTTCGGTAATTACACTTTGGGGGCTATGTATCTGAGGGCAAGTGAGAAAGACGCAAAGGGTGACCGTGACGGCTACGTTTTAACGCTGACTCACGGCAGGCTGAAAGAGTGGCGGGCCCATACATATGATATTTATGCCAAATATTATGACCAATCTGCCAATACCTATTTGGCACATACTATGAATGGTTTGGCTGGCTATATGGACGGTTTCAAAGGTTACAGCATAGGTGTGCAGTATGCTGTGGCAAAAAATATCGTGTTTGGTTTGGAGTACTATGACCTGAAAGATAAGATAACAGATGAAAAGAACAGAACGATCTGGACACAGTTTATTTTTGATTTCAGTGCTGATTAAGAGGCGATAAAAGTGGAACTATATGACAAAATAATCAACAGAGAAGCGAATGTAGCAGTGGTAGGACTTGGGTATGTGGGTTTGCCGATAGCCGTTGCTTTTGCAGATAAAGTAAACACCATCGGTTTTGACATTAATGAAGAGAAAATCAGCAATTATAAAAACGGTATCGATCCGACTGAAGAAGTAGGAGAGGAAAAAATCAGAGCGACAGCGCTGCAATTTACCTCTGAAGAGAAGGATTTGCAGAAGGCTGGTTTCATCATAGTAGCGGTACCAACTCCGGTTAATGGTGACGAAACACCGGATCTGAACCCGGTTGTGGGTGCCAGCAAGATTGTTGGCAGGAACCTCAGCAAGGGGAGCATCGTCGTTTTTGAATCGACGGTCTATCCTGGGGTAACGGAAGATATCTGTATACCAATTTTGGAAAAAGAATCCGGACTGCGCTGCGGCCAGGACTTCAAAATCG
>CAYTOV010000148.1:0-2923 GCA_964439485.1 uncultured Acidaminococcales bacterium
TGACCACGAATTGCCAATTACCATCTTTTACCGTTGCCGTACCATCTTCAGCAATGGCAACCGTCGGCGTAATATTCATCTTAGCCAGCGATTTATTGACCCGCTCAATTCTTACTTCCGGTTCCGGATGTGTGGAGAAGAGTCCAAACCCCGGATTACCTTTGGCATCCGCCAGATCCTGCAGTTTGCTGACCGTGATCAACATACTGTAAGGATTAAAACCAGCCTTATTGGTCAGTGTAAAACCTTGTTCATCAGCCTCGCGTTCATCAGAGCGGCTATAGCCAGCCATCAGGGCCTGCATGGTTGCATCAGCCAGAATGAATCCCTGGCCCTTCGTAAGTATCAATGTCAAAAGTGTAAAGGCCAGCTGCTTTTCTACTTGTTTGACAGAATGTCGTTTGACGATATGACCGACTTCATGGCCTAAAACACCGGCAAGTTCATCATCAGAAGGCATGAAATCAAGCAAACCTTTAAAAACATAAATAAACCCACCTGGAACTGCCATAGCATTTACTTCGTCACTATTAAGAACTTTAAAAGAATACTCCAGGTCCTGCCGGTTGGAAACCGCTACAATGCGCTGACCAATGTTGTTCACGCGTGCCTGCAAGTCATCATCCTGCACCACACCGTACTTGGCTTCCAGCTGGGCAGCTACATCTTTGCCCATAGAAATTTCCTGATTTTTACTAATCAAACTAGCTTCTACTGGGGACTGCATGCCAAGCACACAACTGAAAATCATGAAAACTATCAATAATATCCTACGCAAAGGCTGTCACCTCCTATAACGTTTGTACGCACTTCTTCAAATTACGTGGTCTTCTTTCAACCTGGTAATCTCTTCTACAGTATAGCCGAGACTGTTCAAAATTTCTTCGCGGTGCTCACCTAATCTTGGTGCCCTCCGATCAATTGCTCCCGGCGTTGCGGAAAGTTTGATGGCCGGTTGCAGATACTTAATTTCACCTATATCCTCATCTCTTACGCCGATCATGCCACTTTCCGAAGTTAGCTCGCTATTTAGTGCTTCAGCAAGACTGCAGACCGGGGTAACGCAAAAATCTCTGTCGTCAATTAATGCAAGCCACTCCTGCTGCGTCTTCAGTAAGAAAACTTCTGCCAGCGCTTGTCCCAGTTCCTCGCCATGAGCAAAATCAAACTGCCTGTTTCCCAAGTCATTGCGGCCAATTAAACGGCAGAGTTCCTGCCAGAATTTTGGTTCAATTGTTCCCACCGTGAGATATTTGCCATCTTTGGTCTTATATATATTGTAGTAATGAGCAATTCTGCCAAAGGGTTCTGCCCCCGTTTCCTGACAGCCCCACAAACTGCTGACAGCGGTAGCCTCCATGCTGAGGGCCGTGTTATATAGTGAAACATCCACGTATTGTCCCTGGCCCGTTCTTTCCCGTGCGAATAAAGCCAGTAAAATACCGCTGACCGCATTCATACTGCCGCCAAGAGCAGAAACCTGGATATCCACCACACAGGCATTGCCCACATCATCCAGAGAATTAATGCCGGCAAGCCCGACGATATTCAAATCGTGAGCCGGTTTATGCTTATATTTTCCCGTCTGTCCAAAACCTGTTATTGAGCAGTAAACAAGGCGCGGATTTTCTTTGCTGATAGTTGCGTAATCAAGACCAAGTTTTGCCATGAAGCCTGGTCGAAAACCCTCAAGCACTACATCGGCCGTCAACATTAATTTGCGCAGAATGTCTTTGCCTGCTTCTGTCCGCAAGTCAATCGCTATCCCTTTTTTATTGCGATTGAGAGCCAGATGCCAATAACTCATATCCTTTTCTTTTTGGGGAATAAATTGTCTGGTACTATCGCCAGCTATATCGTCTATTTTAATTACATCTGCACCAAAATCACCGAGCACCATACCACAGTACTGACCCGGCAGCCATTTGGAAAGATCTATAACTTTGATACCTTCTAATGCTTTCATCTGTTTCCTCCTGTCAAAGCTCTGCTCTCAGAACAATTATCTTAGTAACCATTCTACACAAGTTAGCTTTTCCCTTTTCGGTTGCAGGACATTTTTAAGCGTGTTATGATAGTTGTAATCTGAAAAAGTGAGGTCCTTGATATGTCCGTACAACGTTTAACTTTAGCAGCTTTACTTATTGCCATTGGCACACTCAGTGCCCATATCTTTTATATTCCGGCTGGGGTTTCCAAATGTTTTCCTGTTCAGCACGCTATTAATGTGCTGGCTGCGGTTGTTCTTGGCCCAAGCTACGGCGTAACTATCGCCTTTGTCATTTCGCTCCTGCGTAATCTTTTGGGCTTTGGCTCTTTGCTGGCCTTCCCGGGCAGCATGATAGGTGCCTTTCTTGCCGGCGTAATGTATGCTCGTTTCGGCAACCTGAAAGCAGCGATGTTCGGCGAAATTGTCGGTACCGGTCTGATCGGCGGTCTGGTTTCCTTCCCGATTGCCTATTATATAATGGGCAAAGCAACTGTTGCCTGGTTCTTTATCCCGCCTTTCCTGGTCAGCACTATTGGAGGCAGTATCATTGCCGGACTCCTGATCAGAAGCGGTGTGCTCAGCGGCATCTCTTCCACTCTGTTACCATTAAATAAACATAAAAATAATATGTAAGCGAGGCTATTATGCTTGATGAAGTTTCATCACAAATACTTTATGGTCTGAGCGGTTTCTTGTTTGGCGTTTTTTCCTGTCGTTATGGCACTATTTCCACAAACAAAATGAAAGCAGCCTGGGCAGAAAAAGGTTTTTCGTCTTCCTTTCTGCTGACAGCGATGCCAAGCTTTATCTTTCTCCTAATCGCCGTCTTCCTGTTTCCTATCTGGATGTCGACACGCACCGAACTTGGTGCCTTCGTCTATCTGGCAACTTTTATTTATTATACTGCACGTAACAGACGCAAAAAATAACGGT
>CAYTOV010000149.1:0-2906 GCA_964439485.1 uncultured Acidaminococcales bacterium
TTGCTATTGTTGTCTGGCAATTTGTGCCAGCCTTGCATGTTTTACAGCATGTAATTTATTTTGAATGGCTTGTTTGCATTATAGTATTTCTTTTGGTTGCTGTCATCGACCAAAGACCTATTAAGACACCGGAGTTAATTGAAGAAGAAGGTGAATAACATGCCTGATGACAAGCACACAAGCATTGATATTGGTCGTGCTGCGTTAAAAATAGCTATAACAAGCAATCGCACGGAAGAACAGCAAGTAAAGGAAGAGTTGGCTGCCAAAGGTATACGTTCAACTGCTGTTGATTTTGGCGGTGAATTTATTCAGTCGATTGTAAAAATAGTCGAAAGAGCAGTCGTGGCGGCTCAACGCCAGGGAATAGTAACCAGCACGCATGTAGGTGCCGGAGCTGTAGCCGGAGCGGCGCACGAAGCTCTGGAGCAGGTTAAGGTGAAAGCGATAGGTTTTAATGTTGGTGGTAAAATCGGCATTGCCCGTTTTGATGAGCACCTTTGTGTAGCTATTTTCATGGGTGTTGGTGTCCTTAACTTAAATGAGTTGTGCGTTGGCCTTGCGCATCGTTCGCTTGACAAAGTTGAGTAAGTTTTGCCCGTATGGTATTGTCAAAGGCGATGCTATACGGGTTTTTTGGTATAAAATATAGAGGCAGAGGTATTATATTATGGACTTAATGGATGTAATTGGTCCTGTTATGATTGGACCTTCAAGTTCACACACAGCTGGTGCCGTTCGTCTCGGACTTTTGGCTGCCAGCATTTTAGGTGAAAAGCCGGTGAAGGCAGAAATTGAACTGCACGGTTCTTTTGCCCAGACCTATCGTGGTCATGGTACTGATCTTGCATTGCTTGCCGGTCTTATGGGCTGGCTGCCGGATGATGCACGTATCCCGGAAGCAAGAACTTTCGCCGGAAAAAATGGTCTGGAGTACAGCTTTGCTAAGGTAAACCTTGGAGAATTGGCACACCCCAATACCGTAAAATTCAAATTGATCGGCGCGGGCGGTGCTGTTTGCCAAGTGATAGGATCTTCTATTGGCGGTGGACAGGTCAGTGTTACAGAAATTGATGATTTTCCAGTGGAACTGAATGGCAGATTACCTGGCGTTTTAGTGCTGCATAGGGATCAATGCGGTGTCATCGCCCTGGTCAGCGGACAACTGGCGGAAGCGGGCATCAATATTGCCGGTATGCGGGTATTCCGCACTGGTAAAGGTGGTCTGGCGATTATGATAATTGAATGTGACCAGAGGGTCGCTCCTGAAACTCTGGAGAAAATAACTCATTTGATGGCTGTAAAATCTGTGCGTTTTATAAATAATGTGCTGTGAGGTAAGCTAAAATGGCAAAAGATAAACTATCTCTGGCGGCCTGGATAGAGGAGTCTGAGAAAAAAGGGATTTCGCTGCGAGAAACTTTAATTGCGAATAATGCTGAAGCAATGGGCGTTGAACCACAGGTTCTTCTTGATGAAATGGCTGATATGCTGAAGGTCATGCGTGCTTCTATCGATTATGGTCTCACAGGTGTGCGTTCTCGCAGCAAACTAACGGGAGGCAGTGCTAAAAAACTGTTTGAAGCTAAACAAAGCAATAATTATGCTAACCTTTTGGGCTCGACAGTAAGTGATGCGGTAATATTTTCACTGGCGGTAGCTGAAGCTAATGCGGCGATGGGTCGTATTGTAGCGGCACCAACAGCTGGTGCCAGCGGTGTTTTGCCAGGAATGCTGTTTTCTTTGCAAAAGAATTATGCGTTAAGTGAAAAAGATTTAGCAGCAGGACTTGTTGTAGCTGGCAGTATTGGCCTGGTTATTGCCAATAGGTCTTCTTTGTCCGGAGCCATGGGTGGCTGTCAGGCAGAAACAGGCAGTGCGGCGGCCATGGCTGCCGGAGCAGCCGTCGATATGCTGGGAGGTACACCAGGGCAAGTCGGTCATGCGGTAGCGATGACCATAAAAAATATGCTGGGACTTGTTTGTGATCCAGTAGCAGGATTGGTAGAAGTTCCTTGTATCAAGAGAAATGCCGGAGCAGTCGCACAGGCATTAACGGCCGCAGAAATGGCTTTGGCAGGTATCACCAGTTTTATCCCGGCAGATGAAGCAATTGATGCAATGAAAGAAGTCGGTGACCGTATGCCTTGTGCCTTGAAAGAAACAGCAGGAGGCGGATTGGCCCATGCGCCAACAGCGCTGGCTTGGGCGGCAAAATATTTCAAAGCTGAAGAATAACAAATTACCAGGAGGTAAAAATATGAAAAATGTAATAAGTACAGATAAGGCTCCAAAAGCAATCGGCCCTTATTCACAAGCAATTGAAGCTGCAGGTTTGCTTTTTGCATCCGGACAAATACCGATTGTGCCTGCAACAGGAGAAATAATCGCTGGCGGTATAGAGGAACAGACAGAGCAGGTCTTGTCTAATATTGAGGCTATTCTTGCTGCCAAAGGTTTAAGTTTTGCAGATGTTGTGAAAACCACAGTGTTTTTGGCTGACATGAATGATTTTGCTACAGTTAATGGTATATATGCCAAAGCTTTTGTAGAAAATCCTCCAGCACGTTCCTGCGTGCAGGTTGCCAGACTGCCTAAAGACGTTAAAATTGAAATAGAAACCATTGCTGTTTGCAAATAATGATAACTAAAATTTCTTAAACTGTAAAAAAGTTACGAAAAGTCATTGACACTATCAAGTGACTATGATACAATAATTTTCGTCGCCAAGCTGTTAAAGTTTGGTCAATTTGGTGGCTGTGGTGAAGCGGTTAACACGGCGGATTGTGGCTCCGTTATTTCGTGGGTTCGATCCCCACCAGTCACCCCACAATTTTTAGTTGTTGCCTATCTTTGGGGCGTCGCCAAGTCGGTAAGGCACGGGACTTTGACTCCCGCATGCGTTG
>CAYTOV010000150.1:0-2904 GCA_964439485.1 uncultured Acidaminococcales bacterium
TTGGTGAAAAGATTGCGATAATGTCCGACCGGCCTCAAACTACAAGAAATAAAATCATGTGCATTCTTAATACTGATAATGCACAAATTATGTTTTTAGATACACCAGGCATTCACAAGCCACAGCATAAATTGGGCGAATATATGGTGCGTTCAGCTGAAAGCACCCTGCATGAGGTTGATGTCATTCTTTTTGTTGTTGATGTCAATGAGAAGAAGGGCGCCGGTGACGATTATATAATAGAACAATTGAAAAAAGTGAAGACGCCGGTTATTCTGGTAGCGAATAAAATTGACAAGTTAGCAGAAAAAGGGCAGCTTTTCCCCATTATTTCTTCATATACAAAAAGCTTTGACTTTACCGCAGTCGTACCGACATCTGCTTTAGTGGACAATGATTTCACGCCTTTGCTTGGTGAGATAGTTAAGCACTTACCGGAAGGACCGCAATATTTCCCGGAGGATATGATTACTGACCAACCAGAGCGAGTAATTGCTGCTGAAATGATTAGGGAAAAAGTACTGAAACTGACACGTGACGAGGTGCCACACTCTATTGCAGTTGAAATAGAGGAAATGAAGACCAGAACTAATGAAGACCTTTACATAAGAGCGGTTATTTATGTAGAACGTGAATCGCAGAAGGGTATAGTTATCGGCGCAAAAGGCAGTCTTCTCAAACTTATTGGCAGACAAGCGCGTGAGGATATCGAAAACCTCTTGGGTAACAAGGTTTATCTGGATCTTTGGGTTAAGGTGAAACCTGATTGGCGCAACAGGGAAAATATTCTGCGTCAGTTCGGTTATCAAGGCTAATTTGATTGTTTGACCGCGTAAAAATATCATGATATGATTTCTTTATGTAGTTCATAAAATATTAATTGTTAGGAGAGGATGTCCTATAGAAGGCGATCCTGCGTTATCGAACGCAATGAAATTGGTGCTTATTTTTATAATGGCACTGTTAAACGGCTTTTTTGTTATGGCGGAATATTCGCTTGTACGAATCAGAAAAAGCAGACTGGAAGAATTAATTCAACAAGGTAATGGGAGTGCTAAGACGGTTTTGAAAATGACTCTGTCTTTAGACACATATCTCAGCGCAACCCAGATGGGGATAACAATTGCTTCTCTTGCTCTTGGCTGGCTGGGTGGTCCTTTTTTGGTTGAATTATTACGCAGTCTTATTGGCACGGAATACTTCGAACCGTGGTCTGTTCATGTGGCAGCGGTGTTTTTGACTATCTTTGTGCTGGTTTTTGTTCACGTCGTTTTCGGTGAATTGGTGCCAAGAGCTATTGCTTTGGGTAAAGTTGAAAAAATTGCCATGGCGGTTTCCCGTCCGCTTAGTTTGTTTTATATTTTAACCTTTCCGCTTGTAGTTGTTTTCAGCAGATTTTCACGTGCTGTTTTGCAGTTATTGGGTATTGAATCCGTCCAAAAGGAAGATATTGCTCATTCTGAAGATGAACTTCGTATGATTGTAAGCGCTAGTGAGCGTGGCGGCGTACTAGACCATATGGAAAGCCGTCTTATTGATAATGTTTTTGATTTTGCTGACCGTGTTGCACGTGAGGTCATGGTGCCGCGTCAGGATATGGTATGTTTGTTCGCGGATGACAGTTTGTCTGAGAATATGAAAGTTGTGAAGGAAACAGGTCACACTCGCTATCCTTTGTGCCTGGAAGACAAAGATCATACACTGGGCATAATCCATATACGAGATTTGATGGATTTAAATGGAAAAAGTGATGACTACGATTTGCGTAATGTTATGCGTGAAATAGTTGTTGTTCCTGAAGGCATGTCAATAGCAAAAATTCTTCAGACTTTGCAGAAAAAACATATTCAGATGGCTGTTGTAGCTGATGAATATGGCGGTACTGCAGGTCTTGTTACAATGGAAGATTTATTGGAAGAAATTGTTGGTGATATTCAGGATGAACATGATCAGGAGGAACCTGACATCTCGCGTTTGCCTGATGGTTCTTATGAGTTTGATGGCCTTGTCCTTTTGGATGATGTCAGTGATATATTAAATATTGAATTCGACGAGCCTGAAGAGGATACTATTGGCGGGTTTGTCTTTGGACTTTTAGGCAGAAGGCCGGAGGTTGGCGACATAGTTGCTGCCGAAGGATTTAAGTTTGAAGTGTTACGTGCAGCCGGATTCAGAGTTGAAAGGGTAAAAGTTATACATTTTGCTCCTGAAGGTGTGAAAAAAACGGAAAATGAATAAAGAAGCTTATCAGGACGAGATAATAATTTTAAGAGTAAAAGATTGGCAGACTGCGGATAAATACGCAGTCTGTTTTTCACGTGAACATGGTAAGATCTCGTTTATAGCTTATGGTGCCAGATATGGCAAGTCCAACGGCGGCAGACTCATTCAACCGTTTACCCAGCTTTCGGCAAGACTTATCGGTGGCAGGCGGTTCGATACTTTGCAGCAGTGCGAGCTTAGTATTTTGCCTAAAACAATGGATATAATGGCACTTGCTTATGCGGCTGTCATAGCCGAAGCAGTGGAAAATCTTACGGAGGATTATTCGCCCCAGGAAGAGATTTTTATACTCTTACAGCAAGCACTGGTCTTACTTAGTAGTCATAATAAAAGGCTTGTTGTTGTTAGTTCCTTATGTAAATTGTTGAGTTTGTGTGGTTTTGATCCTGAGCTTGAAACCTGCACGACCTGCCATGAGAAAATTGAAGGAGATGCTTACTTCAGTACTGTACAGGGCGGTGTTGTCTGTGATAATTGCAGTATCGGCGCTGAGCTTCCTTTTGCAGTCGGTACACGTGAGTTAATGCTCAAATTGCAGCATCTTGATTTTGAAAATCCTGAGAAATTTGTAGTTCGTGGTGCAGATCTTATGCAGCTTGAACAAACATTATATAAATTCTT
>CAYTOV010000151.1:0-2868 GCA_964439485.1 uncultured Acidaminococcales bacterium
GAAATGATTGTCCACGTGCCGATGGCAGTTCATCCTAATGTCAAAAAGGTACTTGTAATTGGTGCTGGTGATGGTGGTGCAATTCGCGAACTGACAAGATATAAAACTATTGAAAGTATAGATTTTGTGGAAATAGATGAAATGGTCGTAGATGTCTGCAAAAAATATTTGCCGCAGACGGCCTGCGCCTTCGGTGATGAAAGAGTTCATTCTTACTTCCAGGATGGACTGAAATTTATCAGGAAACATGAGGATGAATATGATTTAATAATTGTTGACTCAACCGACCCATTCGGACCGGGTGAAGGTCTTTTCACCAAGGAGTTTTATGGCAATTGCTATAAAGCTTTGAAACATGATGGTATCATGGTTAATCAGCATGAAAGTCCTTTCTATGAAGAAGATGCCATAGCGATGAAAAGGGCACACAAGAGGATTGTCGAATCTTTTGCCATCAGCCGTGTCTATCAGGCACATATTCCAACTTATCCATCCGGACATTGGCTTTTTGGTTTTGCATCCAAAAAGTATCACCCGGTACGCGACTTAAACGCAGACAAGTGGAATGCTTTAGGGCTTAAAACACGCTACTATAATACGAATTTACATAGAGGCTCGTTCTGTCTGCCTAATTATGTACAGGAGATGCTGCACGATGTTGAATAAAAATGTAGAAACCTTCTTAGCTTGTGACAAAGATTATGCCGAAGCAAAAATAGTTTTATTCGGTGCGCCGTTTGATTCGACAACTTCTTTCAGACCGGGAACACGCTTTGCCAGTAAGGCTATGCGCAGCGAATCTTTCGGCATAGAAACATATAGCCCTTATCAGGATAAAGATTTGACTGACAGTAATATTTTTGATGGCGGCGATTTGGAATTACCTTTTGGTAATACGGAAAGAGTTCTGTCTGAGATAGAGGAATTTACGGCAGAGATTGTTAAGGATGGTAAAATACCGCTGATGATTGGCGGCGAACATCTTGTAACTTTGGGCGCCGTCCGCGCTGTTGCTAAAAAATATCCTGATTTGCACATTATTCATTTCGATGCTCATACCGATTTAAGGGAAGATTATCTGGGCGAACCGCTATCTCATGCTACGGTTATTCGCAGACTCTGGGATATTGTTGGCGATGGCAAAATTTTCCAATTCGGTATCAGGTCCGGTGAAAAGTATGAATTTGAATTCGCCGCTGAACATACCTTTATAAATAAGTTCAATTTGAACGGCTTGCCGGAGGTTGTTAAGGCTTTACAGGGCAAACCTGTTTACTTTACTCTTGATCTTGATGTCCTAGACCCTTCAATTTTCCCGGGGACTGGAACTCCGGAAGCTGGTGGAGTAAGCTTTAATGAGCTTTTACAGGCTGTTATCAGTATGACAGGACTTAATATAGTCGGCTGCGACGTAGACGAATTATCACCGGTATATGACCAAAGCGGTGTTTCTACCGCAGTTGCATGCAAGATATTACGTGAAATATTATTAATATTGGAGGCGAAATAAAATGGGTAAAGCTTTAATTATAGGTTGCGGCGGCGTTGCAGGTGTGGCAATTCACAAGTGCTGCCAAAACAGTGAAGTATTTGAAGAAATTATGATTGCCAGCAGAACGAAAAGTAAATGCGATGCGTTGAAAGCTAAATTGGATGGCGGCAAGACCAAAATCCATACTGCTCAGCTGAATGCTGATAACGTTGATGAGACTATTGCATTGATTAACCAATTTAAGCCTGATGTAGTGCTTAATCTGGCACTTCCTTATCAGGACCTTACAATTATGGATGCCTGCCTGGCTACGAAGACGCCTTATGTTGATACTGCAAACTACGAACCGCTTGATACAGCTAAGTTTGAATACAAGTGGCAATGGGATTATCGCGAGCGTTTTGAAAAAGCCGGTATTACCGCGCTTCTGGGCAGTGGCTTTGACCCTGGCGTAACAGGAGTTTTCTCTGCCTATGCACAAAAACACTATTTCGATGAAATTAATTACATTGACATCCTTGATGCCAATGCCGGCGACCACGGCTATCCTTTCGCTACTAACTTCAATCCTGAAATCAATATCCGCGAAGTTACTGCCAAAGGCAGCTATTGGGAAAATGGCGAGTGGGTAGAGACTGAACCTATGGAAATCAAAAGAGTCTATGATTTCCCGCAAATCGGCGAAAAAGATATGTACCTTCTGCATCATGAAGAACTTGAATCTTTGGCTCTTAACATCAAAGGTATTAAGAGGATTCGTTTCTTCATGACCTTCGGTCAAAGCTACCTGACTCATTTGAAATGCCTGGAAAACGTTGGCATGACTTCAATCAAACCTATTGAATTTGAAGGCAAGCAAATAGTCCCACTGCAATTTCTGAAGGCAGTATTGCCGGATCCTGCTTCCCTTGGACCACGCACAAAAGGTAAAACGAATATCGGCTGTATTTTCCAAGGTGTTAAAGATGGCAAACCGAGAACCTATTATGTTTACAACGTCTGTGACCATCAAGAATGCTATAAGGAAGTTGAGTCCCAGGCTATTTCCTATACAACAGGTGTACCAGCAATGATTGGTGCTATGCTGGTTATGAATGGTACCTGGAAAAAACCTGGCGTGCACAACATTGAAGAATTCGATCCAGATCCTTTCATGGAAGCGCTGAACAAATGGGGACTTCCTTGGGTTGAAGATTTTAACCCGGTTTTGGTGGAATAATGGAATTGGGATTCGATATCAACAAGGTAAAAACTCCCTATTATATAGTTGATGAAAAGCTTCTTATCAAAAATCTAGAGTTGTTGCAAAGAGTTGAAAAAGAAGCCGGTTGTCATATTTTGCTGGCCCAGAAAGCATTTTCCATGTTTTCGCTGTA
>CAYTOV010000152.1:0-2848 GCA_964439485.1 uncultured Acidaminococcales bacterium
AATTGAAAGTTGCAATGCAGGAGATTGGAGCGCCAGGCATGACCGTAACACAAGTCTACGGTTGCGGTCTTTCCAAAGGTCACAAAGAAGTTTACCGCGGTAAGGAAGTTAATGTAAATCTGCTTCCTGGCATCAAAGTTGAACTGGTAGTTTGTGAAGTTCCTGTGGAACTGGTTGTCGATACTGCCAAAAAAGTATGTCACACAGGTAAAGTCGGCGACGGCAAGATCTTCGTTTATCCAATCGCTAATGCCGTCAGAATTCGTACTGGTGAAGAAGGCGAAATAGCCATTATTGACCCTGAAGATTAACATATATAATCCCACACACAAAAAGAGAAGGAGCCCGGCACCTAGGTGCCGGGCTCCTTCTCTTTTTGCTTCCTGATTAATTCACCTGTTTCTCCATTCTCCAAAAAGTTCGAACCCATCATCTTTGAAAAGACTTAAACAGGCTTCAACGACCTGTACATCAAACTGTATGCCTTTCAGCCTGTCTATTTCTTCCAGTGCTTTGCCAATGCCGAGAGCCGGCCGGTATGGTCTGTAAGAAGATATTGCTTCCACAACATCAGCCACAGCAACAATCTTTGCTCCTAATAAAATCTCGTCTCCACATAAACTTTGTGGATAACCAGAACCATCAAGCCTTTCGTGATGTTGCAACAAAACATCTGCAACAGGATAAGGGAACTCAATGTTTTTGATAATATCATAGCCAGCCTTACTATGAGTTTTGATAAGGTTAAATTCTTCGTGCAGCAGTTTACTAGGCTTGCACAAAATTTCTCCTGGTATTTGAATCTTGCCAATATCATGAATAGTCCCGGCAATGCCAATACCTTTAATATCATCCGGCGACAATTCCATTTTTTGGGCAATCGCACCTGCTAATACGCCAACTCTTTTCTGGTGTCCGGACGTATACGGATCCTTTGCTTCAACTGAAGCAGCAAGGGCTTCCACTATTTCCAGCAGCAAATTATCTTTCTGTTGCAGGCTATTTTCCAGTTTTTCGGCTGTTTTAGCCCTGGCAATACGATTACGCAGGTATTTAATGCCGAAAACAAGGTCATCGGCAGTTTCTTTGATAAGCGTCACTTCTTCGTTATCAAAAACTTCCTCTTCGCCGGAATATATTGATAATACGGCTTGCTCTGGTTCACCGCCAAAATTCATAGGAATTGCCAAAAGCGCCTTATAGCCACGTTTAAGTGCTTCATCCTTCCACGGCAAATTTCCTGAATCTTTTTCTATATTACGCCAAATGCAAGGGCTACCAGTTTGTTTAAGGGTATTATTATGGCCATTATCGCTTATTCGTTTGCACCTAATTTTTAATAGATCGAGGTAACCGTCCTCAAAACCAGCATATGCAACAGGCACAATCGTTTGCTGCTTATCCTTACATATATATCCAATCCAGGCAAAACGGTAACGCCCGATATCGACAAGTTTTTGGCAGACATTTTCTAATAAGGTCTGTTCATTTTCAGCATGCAATTGCGCAGTATTTATAGCTGTAGTAACTTTTAAAGCACGCCCTATCCTATTGTACTGCGTGATATCAGAAAGAGTAACCGCAGAATTTTTAGTGCCGGGAATCAGTGCCACGTTAACCAGACAATCTCTCATACGACCAAATTTATCTATGACATGGGCTGTATATTTTTGAGGAACATTATTTTGTTCTTCACGGCGTTCATAATGATAATTTTTAACCTTCTCTATTTCTTCTTTAGGTAAACATTCGAGCCAGTTTTTACCTTCTAATTCCCTACGTGAATAGCCAAAAATCCCTTCCCAATTCATACTGGACTGCAAAACTTCCATGTTTTCACCAATAATGAAGGCGGGCAGACCTGTATTTTCAAAAACCGTATGGTAATATTTGTCTAATTTCTCCAGCTCTTCAATCTGGTTTTTACGTTTAAAAGCACTGCCAAAAATATCAGCAAGAATTGTTAAAACTGCTATTATCTCCTTAGACCATGTTCTTTCATATCGGAGAGAATCAAAGGCAATAAAACCCAATAAATTTCCATTACATGCTATCGGTACAGACACTATTGATTTAATGCCCAGGTTTTTAAAAATTTCTCGCTCCCTGACAGCTTCTCGCGGCATTTCACTCAAACTTCTGATATTAATATTTTCCAGCTTTAGAAGTTTTTTTGTTCCCCATGGGAAACTCTTTTTTTCGCCATATTCTAAATTGTAAAAGTCTTGCCCAATTCCTTCGCGCTGCCAGCTGTACGTTCTGCGCATTTTGGTTCTGTCTTTGGAAAAACAGAATATATTACAACGATCTGCATCGTATATTTCACAGATACCCTTCAGTGTAATGTTTATTAAACTTTCAATCTTATCGTCGGTAATCTTAGTGAAATTATAGAAAATTTTTAGTAATAATCTTTGTGTATTGATGTCAAATTTTATTATATTTGTTGTTTGAACTTCACTGAAATGAGTAGGAAAATACCCTTCAAGTAATTCAAGCGGCAATTCTTGCATTTTGGTGTCAGTTTGTAGGTCACCATCTTTATTATCCAATGTAAAATCCCCCTATTTTGCATTGTTTATAGTAAAACTAGTTCGAGCACTGCTGAATATGGTTAACTCCTTTTATTAAAATACCAGCCTGCAAAACATTTTCGCATAATTATCCATATTTCGCCGCAATATAAGTAAATCCTTCCATCTTTTGCAAATTTGCCTTCAATAAACGTGAAGGATATTTTTTTGACAAAATAAGTTTCCTTTCCAATATATGGTCCCTGTTTGCATGGTTTGAAAAAACCCGCATCTTTCTTGTCTGCGTATTGAGAGACAGCTTGATGCGGGTTTAA
>CAYTOV010000153.1:0-2841 GCA_964439485.1 uncultured Acidaminococcales bacterium
ACGTTATCACCAAGCATAACAGGAATGGCGCCTTCCAGCGGTATCAGGCCCTGACCTGCCATGGCCATCAAGATACCAATGGTAGCAGTACTGGATTGCACAACACAGGTCATCACCGTACCAGCCAATAAACCAATGAGGGGATTGTCAGCAAAAGTTGCAATGAAATCCACAAAACCTTGGTACTTTCTTAAAGGGGCAACAGAATTGCCCATCATCTGCATACCCAGCATCATAATACCGAAACCCATCATGATCTGCCCGGAATATTTCAGTTTTTTGCCTTTGGCAAGGATATTCAAAACAAAGCCCAAAGCTATGAATACGGTAACAAAATCAGTCACTTTAAAAGCAATCAATTGAGCTGTTACAGTAGTACCAAGATTAGCACCCATAACAATACCAAAAGCCTGTTTCAGGGTCATCAGACCAGCGTTGACCATACTCACCGTCATTATGGTCGTAATACCACTAGACTGCAAGACTGCGGCTACCACGGTACCCAGCAGCACTCCGTACATAACACGTCCGGCTAAAACCTCAAACAGCCTCTGCAGACGATTTTCAGCAACCTTCTGCATACCATCGCTCATCAACTGCATGCCGTACAAGAGCAAGGCCAAGCCACCGAGAAAAGCAAAAAAAAGGATATACATCCTAAAGCCCCCATTATACTTTTTTTCAATTACAAGTATTATATCAAAATTTTCATTTCAGTATATGTATATTTTTTTACTAAACCCGCATCACGCCTAGCTCTATATCGCCCCATAGTCCCTTAGGGACATTTCCTGTCCACGTTTTGTGGAAAAACAAGCCAAAAACCCTCACAGTCATTTATGACTGTGAGGGTTTAATCACTTGTTCCTTATTAAATTTAAAGAAACTCGTTTAAAATTATTCTTTTCCTGCCAGGCGTTTGTAGTTGCCTAATCTTTCCAGGGCATCAGCTTTAGTTTTAGCAAACAATGCTTCTGCTGTGTCCGGATATTGCTTTTTGAGGGAAGCATAACGTACTTCACCCATCAGGAATTCATGGAAATCAGCTGACGGTTCTTTGGAATCAAGAACAAACGGATTCTCTCCTTTTTCCTTCAAAGCAGGATTGAATCTGTACATTGCCCAGTAGCCACATTCAACTGCTTTCTTAGTTTCCAGTTGGCTGGAACCCATGCCGCTCTTCAAACCATGATTGATACATGGTGAATAAGCAATGATGAGTGATGGTCCTGGATAAGCTTCTGCTTCAGCAATAGCTTTCAAAGTCTGATTCTTATCTGCGCCCATGGCGATTTGTGCAACATACACATAGCCATAGCTCATAGCCATCATACCGAGATCTTTCTTCTTCGTCTTTTTGCCGCTGGCAGCAAATTTAGCAATAGCAGCAGTCGGTGTTGATTTGGAAGACTGACCGCCGGTGTTGGAATATACTTCGGTATCAAAAACAAGCACATTGACGTCTTCACCGGAAGCGAGCACATGGTCCAGACCGCCGTAGCCAATGTCGTAAGCCCAACCATCGCCACCAAAGATCCAGTGAGAACGTTTAACAAAAAATCTGCTGTTCTCCGCAAGTTCTTCGAGTAAAGGCTGTCCAGCTTTTTCAGCAGCCAGTAAAGTTTCCAGTTTCTCAGCACGTTCACGGGAGCCTTCGCCTTCGTTGGCATTAGCCAGCCATTCTTCCATGGCTGTTTTCAGCTCAACACTGACAGGCAGCTTAACTGCTTCTTTCACCATATCCTCAACGCGTTCACGTGATTGTTTTACACCCAGGAACATACCTAAGCCATATTCAGCATTATCCTCGAACAAGGAATTTGCCCAGCTTGGACCGTGGCCTTTGCAGTTTTTCGTATACGGCATGGAAGGAGCACTTGCGCCCCAGATAGAAGTACAGCCCGTTGCATTGGCAATCATCATGCGATCACCAAACAACTGGGTAACAAGCTTAGCATACGGTGTCTCACCACAACCAGCGCAGGCACCGGAGAATTCCAGTAATGGCTGCTCAAATTGTACACCCTTGACAGTTTTCTTGTTCATCGGGTTTGGTTTGACTGTTACAGTGTCGATAGCATAATTCCACAATGGAACTTGCTCCATTTGTGAGCTCAGCGGTTTCATGACAATTGCTTTTTCCTTAGCTGGGCAGACTTGTACGCAATTGCCGCAGCCAGCGCAGTCCAAAGCGGAAACAGCAATACGGAATTGTAAGTCTTTAGCACCGATAGCAGGTTTTGTTGTGAAACCAGCTGGAGCAGCGGCAACTTCTTCAGCCGTAGCCAAGACAGGACGGATAGAAGCGTGCGGACAAACAAAGGCACATTGATTACATTGAATACAGTTGTCAATTTGCCACTCAGGCACGTTGATTGCGATACCGCGTTTTTCAAAAGAGGAAGTTCCGGATGGGAAAGTACCATCAGCATGCTTCTTGAATGCGCTGACAGGAAGCTTGTCGCCTTCCATCCTGTTCATCGGTTCCAGAATATTTTTAGCAAAATTATCAGCTGAGCCGATAGCAGCAGCTTCTGTATCAACAGCCTCAGCCCAAGCAGCCGGCACGTCGATTTTGACGATTGCATCTACGCCTTTGTCAATTGCAGCGTAGTTCATGTTAAGAATGGTCTGACCTTTTAAGCCATAAGAATGGTCAACTGCTTCTTTCAGATATTTAACAGCGTCTTCCACCGGAATAATATCGGCCAATTTGAAGAAGGCTGACTGCATGATCATATTGATGCGTCCGCCCAAGCCGATTTCTTCGGCGATCTGAACAGCGTCAATCGTGTAGAAGTTGATATTATTTTTGGCAATATAGCGTTTAATAGCTGCCGG
>CAYTOV010000154.1:0-2827 GCA_964439485.1 uncultured Acidaminococcales bacterium
TTAAGTTCGGACTATAAATAAGTAAATGTTAAACACTAATGTCTTTATTTTTGGTCAATTTAAAGAACAGCAACAAAGAAACAATTGATGTCATGGTCAGAATAGTCGAATAGGCTGCCGCATTACCAAAATTGCTGCGGATGACTTCTGCATAAATTGCCACCGTCAGGGTGCTGGTTGAACTGGTATAAAGAATAATGGAAGAACTCAGCTCACTGATCAATGTAATCCAGCTCATAATAGCACCAGCCATTACGCCCGGCAGCATCATCGGTACCGTTACCTTCCTGAAAGTCTGAAATTCCGTGGAACCCAGGCTGATCGCGGCTTCCTCAATGCTAGGGCTTATTTGCGAAATAATAGCCGTACTCGAGCGAATGGTATAGGGCATTCGCCGTATTGATAGAGAGAGAATAATAATTATCGCTGTGCCGCTTAAAAGAAATGGTCTGCTGTTAAAAGCATACAAAAATGATATACCAAGAACGGACCCCGGAATAATATAAGGAAACATCGTCAGCGTATCAAGTATCTCGGTGACAAAAGACTTTTTGCGTGCCGTCAGATACGCCACAAAAACGCCAATCACCACAACAAGCGAAATGGCGCATAACCCAAATATGTAGGTATTGAGAATTGAGTTATTATCCTTTGCCAAAAGTGTGTTTTCGTAATTGCTGAAACCCAAGTTACCGGTATAAACTGTACCACCGCTCGTTTCTAAGAAAGAAGTATAAATTACCGTGAGCTGCGGTAAAATCGCTAATAATGCAATACCATAGACGAATAAATAGGAAAAAACCTTGCGTATGCCTTTTGGTTCAACCTGCTCCATCGGTTTTAATGCCGTCATCGAATAAGCGTATTTATTTGACAGATATCTTTGGATAAAGAAGAGCATCAGGGTAATCGCTATGATAATGACGCAAAGTGCTGCCGCAAAATGGTCATCGGTGCTGACTTCTCCCATGAACTGCGTATAAATTAATACCGGGAAGGTTCTAAAGCCTTCACCAATCAACATCGGCGTACCAAAATCACTGAACACACGCATAAATACAAGGAGAGCCCCTGCTAATAAGGAAGGCATAACCAGCGGCAGAATTATTTTGATGACTCTCTGAAAAGCATTCAGGCCTAAACTTTCCGCCGCCTCATTCAACGAGTTGTCCAGATTTTTCAAAGCACCGGATACATACATATAGATCAAAGGAAAGCTTTGCAGTGAAAAGACCAGGACAATACCGGTAAAACCATAAATACTTGGCACCTGCCAGCCAAAACTTTCAGTTAAAAACTTTGTCCAAAAGCCGTTGCGGCCAAAAAGCTGAATCCAGGCATAGGCGCCGATAAACGGTGGCGACAGATAAGAGATGACAATCAGGATATTCAAATATTTGCTGCCGGGAACCTTGTAACTTCTTAATAAATAAGCCATTGGCAATCCAATTAGCGAAGCCAACAGCGTTGAAGCGACTGTCACGTAAAAACTGTTGACCAACGTGCTCCAGTAATATTTGCGTGCAAAAAACTTGTCGAAATAGTCGAGGGTAAAAGTTAGCTCACTCGTATTGGAGGCAAGAACGCTTTTGTACAACACCTGCGCTAACGGGTAAACTACAAAAAGCGCAAAGAAAGACAGGAGCAAAACTGCAATCCCGGTCCAAATATTAAAGCCTTTCTGTTTCATCGCCTCTGCCTCCCGCAATCAAATTCTGCGTTCCGTCAGCTGTAAAAACGTTGATTTTTGGTGCATCAACCGTTAAATAAACTTTACAGCCTGCGCCACTGTTGGTAAGCTCCGTATTTTGAATTACTTCTATTTCCTGCCCGTCATTTAATTCAAGAAAATAGTGGGTGTTAACGCCTAAAAATACGCTGTGTCTGATAATTGCTGGTATCCCTGTTGTAACGGTTTCATCAATGCAGAATTCTTCCGGCCGCACCGCGACAATAACTTCGTTGCCTTCTTGCGCTGTGTCAGCTAACCCTGGCATCGCCACCCAGTAATCACCAAAGTTCAAACCCAGCGTTCCATCTTTAACAGCCACTTCTGTCTTCAGAATGTTCGATAGTCCAATAAAGGTTGCTACAAAGGTATTAACAGGCCTTCTATATATTTCCTGCGGCGTACCGATTTGTTGAATGACACCTCCATACATGATGGCGATACGATCGGAAACCGCCAATGCTTCCTCCTGATCATGTGTTACATAAATTGTTGTGATGCCGATCTTTTTTTGGATTAATTTGATGGCATTGCGCATTTCCACACGCAGTTTGGCGTCCAGATTGCTCAATGGTTCATCCATTAATAGTACTTCAGGATGAATGACGATTGCCCTGGCCAATGCAACACGCTGCTGCTGACCGCCCGACAACTGACTGGGCATCCTATCTTTGAGATGTTTGATTTTGACCGTGTCTAATATATCTTCAACCCTTTGCTCTATTTCTTCTTTTGCTATTTTACGATTCTTTAAGCCAAAAGCCACATTTTCCTTAACAGACATGTGGGGGAAAATTGCATAATTCTGAAAAACCATCCCCATATTTCTGAGATTGGTCGGAATATCATTAACAACCTTACCATCAATAGAAATCTTGCCGCCTTCTATCGAGTTAAAGCCGATAATCATGCGCAGCAACGTAGTTTTACCACAGCCTGAAGGACCCAATAACGTAAAAAATTCCCCTGGTTTGACAGACAATGATAACCCTGAAATAATAGTATCCTTACCAAAAATTTTTGTTACCTTATCTATATTGATTGCAACACTCACATAAACTCCCACTTTCGTAAAATATTGGAATCATAGCAATAAGA
>CAYTOV010000155.1:0-2821 GCA_964439485.1 uncultured Acidaminococcales bacterium
CGGCAGTCCCGATCGCCGTTGGCTATATCCCGATTGCCATTGCCTTCGGACTTTTAGCCAAATCGGCAGGCGTACCCAGCTACGTCAGCGCTTTGATGTCCTTTTTGATTTATGCCGGTGCCAGCCAATTCATCGGCGTCAATCTGATTGTTTTGGGTGCCTCCTGGTGGGAAATCGTCATCACGACCTTTATTCTTAACCTCCGTCATTTCCTGATGACAGCTACCATCGCACAAATGCTGGAAGAAAAAGCTTCCACTAAATGGCGCTTTCTATTGGCCTTCGGTATCACCGATGAAACTTTTTCCGTGACATCTTTCCAGAACGAGAAGATCTTATCCAGATATTATTCCTTCGGACTGAATACTGTCGCTTTTGCTTCCTGGAACTTCGGGACATGGATAGGGCTTTTCTTCGCCGATGGGTTCCCGGATTTATTGAAAAGCAGCATGAGCATAGCCTTGTACGCTATGTTTATCGGGTTGCTGGTGCCTCAGATAAAGAAATATCGTCCGGCACTCGTCGTATCTTCTTTGGCTGTTATCATCAACTGTTTGTATACTTGGCTGCCGCTCACAGGGAATCTCTCAAGCGGTTGGGGCATTATTCTGGCAACTGTTGTCAGTGCTGCTATTGGTGCCAAGTTCTGTGCATTGGAGGAAACTGAATGAATCTGATCTATCTCGTCATAGCTATGGCCCTCGTTACCTATATACCTCGCATGCTGCCAATGGTTTTGCTGCAAAATGTTAAACTGCCGGCTTACGTCAAAGCGTTCATGAAACTTATTCCTTATGCGGCCTTGGGTGCCTTGATTTTTCCTGGTGCTTTAACTTCTGCCGGTCCTGACCACATGGGTGCTGCCATCATAGGCTCCAGCCTGGCTATTCTTTTGGCGTGGCTCGGCACTAATCTTATTCTGGTAGTTGCCGGCGGTATTGCTGGTTCTCTGCTCGTAAATCTGTTTTTCTAAGATCTAAGTTTCCCCGTTTCTGCCATCTTCTATTCCTTTTTGGAAAAAACATATTATTTTTTTTAATATTTAGCATAAATAATATTGACAATCAAAAAACGTTTTGGTATACTCAAATCCATAAATCAAATATTTATTTGGCAATGAAGCCATCGCAGATATCTGCGATGGCTTTTCTTGTTTAAAAGACAATGGTGTCTTGAGGTTATTATCTCAAGGCACCTTTCTGTTTTTCTTGAAAGGGTGGTGCTGTAGACAAAGAAACAACCGCTAAGTTATTCCAGCTTGTAAGAGCACATTTAAAAGGAGGATTACAAATGAAAAAAGTGTTGCGTGTTTTAAGTTTATGTCTTATGTCCTTATTAACAATTTTACCTACTGCCTTTGCAGAAGATCCAGCAGCGGCAGCGGCCGCTAAAATTGATACGGGCGACACCGGCTTTGTTCTAATGAGTGCCGCGCTTGTAATGCTTATGACTCCTGGTCTCGCCTTGTTCTACGGCGGTATGGTCAGAACAAAGAACGTATTAAGTACTCTTATGCAAAGCTTTTTTATCGTAGGACTTATTTCCGTACAATGGGTACTTTGGGGTTACACGGTTGCCTTCGGTCCTGATATCAACCATTTAATTGGTGGTTTCGATTGGCTGGGGCTTAACGGTGTAGGTCAAGAACCAAATGCCGACTATGCAGCTACTATCCCTCATCTGGCCTTCATGATTTTCCAAGGCATGTTTGCTGTTATCACTCCGGCTTTGATCAGCGGTGCTTTTGCTGAAAGAATGAAATTCCCGGCTTTTCTGGTATTCACCCTCGCTTGGGCTACTTTCGTATATGATCCTGTAGCTCACTGGGTATGGGGCACTGGCGGCTGGTTACGTGAAATGGGTGTTCTGGACTTTGCCGGTGGTACAGTTGTTCATATCATCTCCGGTGTTTCCGGATTAGTCATCGCTTTAATGCTTGGCAAGAGAAAAGATTACGGCAGAAAAGCTATTATCCCTCACAACCTGCCAATGGTTCTCATCGGTGGTGCGCTTCTCTGGTTTGGCTGGTTCGGCTTCAATGCCGGCAGTGCTTTAGGTGCCAACGGTTTAGCAGCAAGTGCTTTCGTAACTACTCATGCTTCCGCTGCAGCTGCTACAGTTTCCTGGGTAATTGCAGAATGGATGTACTCCGGTAAACCAACCATCCTCGGTGCAGTCAGCGGCTGTGTTGCTGGTTTGGTAGCCATTACTCCTGGCGCTGGTTTCGTCAGCCCACTCTCTTCCATACTTATCGGTTTGGCTGGCGGCGTTATCTGCTTCTTCTCTGTCAGCGTTATGAAAGCAAAACTTGGCTATGATGACGCTTTGGATGCTTTCGGTGTGCATGGTGTAGGCGGTACCTTCGGTGCTATCGCAACCGGCTTGTTCGCTTCCAAAGAAATCAACCCGGCAGGTGCTGACGGTTTCTTCTTCGGCAACCCTGACCAACTCTTAACCCAAGTAATTGGTGTTGTTGCCAGCTGGGCAGTTGCCATCATCATGACCTATGTCTTAATCAAAATCATCAGTGTATTCATGCCAATCAGATCTACTGAAGATGAAGAAAACAGCGGTCTTGATATTGCAGAACACGGTGAAAAAGCTTACGCTTACCAAGATCTTATTACCGAATTCAGCGGTGCTCCTGCCTTTATGAATGCTCCTGTTGTATCCGAAAAAGCTACTTTCCAAGTTGCAATTGAGGGGGATAAAAAATGAAACCACTAACAAAAATCGAAATAATCACCCGCCCGGAAAAATTGGAAGAATTGAAAGTTGCAATGCAGGAGATTGGAGCGCCAGGCATGACCGTAACACAAGT
>CAYTOV010000156.1:0-2803 GCA_964439485.1 uncultured Acidaminococcales bacterium
ATTGGTCGGAGCGGCGGGATTTGAACCCACGGCCTCTTCCACCCCAAGGAAGCGCGCTACCAAGCTGCGCTACGCCCCGAACATATCTGCTATTTTAGCTCTTTTTGGTGAACATGTCAATAATCAAAGTACAACGGCACCTTCAGTATCAATATCAAGAATATGGAAAACACTATGTAAGTCGTGTTCAGACAGGACCTTGCACATTGCTTCACCGACAGCTTCACAGCTAACGTTAATAGGAACATAAGCCATCAAGGTCGAACCGGCGCCACTGATAATTGCATTAAATGCGCCATTATTGACGGCTGCTTTAAAAGCATCTTCCATTCCAGGAATCAGATGAGCCCTATATGGCTGATGGAGCCTGTCATCCAGACCTGCGGCCAAATGCTGATAATCACCGGTTAACATCGCACCAACTAGCAAAGCGGCACGTGAAGTATTAAATACAGCATCTTGATGCGGCACAGTTTTTGGTATTGCTCTTCGGGCTAACGATGTCGCCAAAGGCATATCCGGAACAACAGCTACCAGCTTAAACGGTTTAAGCGGGAGAAATTTAAGCGAACTGGCTCTCCCGTTATCAACATAGCTGATTGTCATTCCACCAAGAATGGCTGGTGCTACATTGTCTGGGTGCCCTTCAATTTCAGTAGCTAATTGAACGATTTCATTTTTTGACAGAGTATTGCCTGTTAAGTGGTTGGCAGCTACCAGTCCAGCAACAATAGCTGTTGAACTGCTGCCTAAGCCGCGTGATAGCGGTATATTATTGCTCATTATAACGCTTAAACCAGTTTTTGAACCAACAATCATATCCCATACTTTATAAAAAGAAAGAAAGGCGAGATTATTTTTGCCCGCCTTTAGTTTTTCAGTTCCTTCTCCTTCTATCTTCAAACTAAGGCCTTGATCTATTAGTTCATAGGTAAAATAGTTGTATAGATTGCATGCCAGGCCAAGTGTATCAAATCCTGGGCCACAATTAGCGGAAGTTGCAGGAACTCTGACTGTAACCTTTTTGTTCATATACTATGCCTGCCTTAATCCAGATTATCGTCTTCAACACGAATAACGCTGCATATTTTTTCGACAATAGGCAAAGCACGCAAAGTTTGCAAAGCCATCCGCAGGTTGAATTCTGATACATCATAGGTTATAACAACTAATTCAGAGAAACCATCAACTTTAGCTTTTTGCACAACATTTTTCAGACTGACACTCTGTGCGCCAAATGCCGCTGCAATACCTGCCAGGACACCCGGTTTATCATGAACAAGCAGTCTAATGTAGCAAGGAGAGGTAATGTTTTCAATAGTACAAAGATGCTTTTCATCGAAACAAGTACAAGAAATACGACCTGTAGCATTATGTCTTATATTTCTTGAAACATCGATAATGTCTCCACAAACTGCACTGGCGGTAGGCATACGTCCTGCCCCACGACCAAGGAACATAGTATCACCAACTGCATCGCCTGTAACGAATATTGCATTATAGACATCATTAACGTTAGCCAAAGGATGATGATTTGGAAGCATGGTCGGATGTACCCGAACGCTTATACCATTAACTTCGTCGCGTTTGGCAATAGCCAAAAGCTTAACAACATAACCGAGCTCTTTAGCATAGTCAATATCTCTTAAAGTAAGGCTTTCAATACCTTCTATATAGACATCATCAAGACTTACGCGAGTATTAAAAGCAATTGATGCTAAAATTGCAATTTTACGAGCAGCATCAAGACCTCCGATATCAGCTGTAGGATCAGATTCTGCATAACCTTTCTCCTGTGCTTCTCTCAGAACATCATTAAAATCCAAATGCTCTGCCGACATTTTTGTCAGCATGTAGTTTGTTGTACCATTGACTATCCCCATTATTGACTTAATCTTATTAGCTGCCAGACAGGATTTTAACGGTCTGATAATTGGTATACCGCCACCAACTGCAGCTTCAAACATAAAATCAACATTGTTTTCTTCAGCGAGTTCAAACAGTTCTTTGCCATACTTAGCCAGAACATCTTTATTTGCTGTTACAACGTTCTTTTTGTGTTTTAAAGCTTCTGCAATAAATTCTTTAGCAGGATGCTCTCTACCAATTAATTCAACAACGATATCAATATCAGGGTCGTCAAGAATATCCTCAAGCTTATTAGTAACAACATATTTGCCCTCTAATTGAGAGGCGAGAGCAGGATTATTATCAAGAATTTTAGTAATTCTAACGGGTACACCGACTTTTTTCTCTATATCTTCGGCATTTTTTTCTAAAACAATAAGTACGCCGCCACCTACAGTACCGGCACCTAATAGTCCAACATTAATAACGTCGTTCATATTCGGTCTACCCCCTCTGTTTAAACTTTAAACCTGTCCTAAAACTTCAAGTCTCTTTACGCCATCAATCATACGTAATTTATCAAGCAAAGCTTCCAGATCGATGGTAAGTTCTTTGGTTTCAATTGAAATTGTTGTATTGGCAACACCTTGCAGAGGTATTCCCTGATTAATAGTCATGATACTGCCGGAATCGCCGGCAACCGTGTTAAGAACCCTAGATAAAACTCCGGATTTATGCTCTAACAGAAGCGATAATGTAATGATTTTTTCTTTGCTGGCTTCATAAAATGGAAATACATAATCTTTATATTTGTAATAAGCGCTACGGCTTAGGCCCATTTTTTCAACAGCTTCATTGATGGTCTTAATTTCACCACGTTTTAAGATTTCTTTAACCTTGATAGTTTTTTTAATTGCTTCAGGCAGAATTTCCTCACGAACTAAAAAAAACGTTG
>CAYTOV010000157.1:0-2793 GCA_964439485.1 uncultured Acidaminococcales bacterium
CTTCTGACAATGAAGCCTATCCTCTATATTACGAACGTAGCTGAAGACGAAGTAGCACATGCCGAGAAAAATCCTTTTGTGCAGGCTGTGCAAAAATACGCTGTTGAAGAAGGCGCAGAGTCAATTGCTGTTTCCGCCAAAATGGAAGCCGAAATTGCCGAATTGCCTGACGATGAGGCACAAGAATTTTTGGCTATGGCAGGTTTGGAAGAACCGGGCCTGAACAGAATTATCAAAGCCGGTTTCAAACTACTTGGTCTGATGACTTACATAACGGCTGGCGAAATCGAAGTGCGTGCCTGGACCATCGTGCGTGGCACGAAAGCTCCGCAGGCTGCCGGTAAGATCCATACCGATTTTGAACGCGGTTTTATCAGAGCAGAAATTGTTTCTTACAAAGATCTGGTCGCTTGCGGTACCAAAGCTGCAGCCCGTGAAAAAGGCCTTGTGCGTCTTGAAGGCAAGGACTATGTCATGCAGGACGGCGATGTCGTCGAATTCCGTTTCAACGTTTAACACACAAGGTAGTGGGGCTTTTGCCGCGCTGCCTTTTTTTATTTTAAATTGCGTGCAATTTCAAATAAATTTGTTATAATAAGGTATCGTTAGCAAGGGAGAAATGAACATGCTTTTTGATTCGCACATGCATTGTGATTATTCGACAGATTCATCTATGAATATCAGTGAAGCCATACGGGCGGCACGCAAGGCCAACGTCGGTATGATTGTGACTGAGCACTGGGATTATGACTATCCCACGAACCCTTATGCCTTCTTATTTGATGTTGACGACTACTTCAAGCAATTTAACGTATATAGGTCAGAGAGCATTCTTTTGGGTATCGAAGTCGGGATGCAGAAACACATTGTCACTAAAGATGAAGCCCTGATCAAGGCGCATCCTTTTGACTGCGTTATTGCCTCCATGCACTGCGTGAACGGCAGAGACCTTTACGAACCTAATTCCTACAAAGGCCTGACCAAAGCCGAAGCCTTGCAAGAATTCCTGGAAGATTCCATTGCCAACGTCCGGTTGTATAGTGACTTTGATATTTTCGGACACATTGACTATATCAGCCGTTATATGCCGTATGAAGACCAGGAGTTGTACTATGAAGAGTTTCCAGCTTTGTGGGATGAACTTTTTAAGCTCCTGATTGACGGCGGCAAAGTTCTCGAAATCAATACCAGAAGGCTTGACTCGTTGAAAGCGGTTGAGACGCTTGAGGTTCTTTACCAGCGTTATCAAGAGCTCGGTGGCAGGTATATTTCCTTAGGCTCAGATGCCCACTACAAAGAGCATGTTGGCAGACGCATGGCAGTTGCCAAGAAGATTGCCGATAATGCTGGTCTGGTTCCCGTTTATTTTCAAGAAAGAAAAATGAAAATCATGGAAGAATGAAGGTGTAAGAGATGAGATGTGTTAGGTTTGAAGTCAACAACAGAGCAAAAATAGGCATTATTGAAGGCGAAACAGTAAGGACAGTATATGGATCTCTTGATACCTTCTGGCAGCTGACCGACGAAGTATTTCCTTTGTCAAACGTGCAACTGCTGGCGCCCTGCGTACCAAAGCAGATAATTTGCGTTGGCTTGAATTACAGGGAGCACGCCAAAGAATTTAATATGGAAATTCCGTCAGAGCCAATTATTTTCACGAAGGCTGCGCACACCGTAATCGGACCTGATGCGGCCATCATCTATCCACCGCAGACTAAGCAGCTGTTTTATGAAGCAGAGCTTGGCGTAGTTATTAAGAAAAAGATGAAGGACGTTTCACCAGAAGAAGCACATAAATATATTCTCGGTTATACCTGTGCTAATGATGTTACAGCACGTGATTTGCAGATGCGTGAAGGCCAATGGCTGCGCAGCAAGTCTTTTGATACCTTTTGTCCGCTGGGACCTTGGCTCGAAACGCAGATCAACCCGGAAGACCTTTCCATTAAACTTTATCTTAATGGTGAATTGAAACAGGATGCGCGTACAAGCGATATGGTTTATAACCCATATGAAATACTCAGCTATATTTCAAAGAGTATGACGCTCGACGCTGGCGACCTGATTCTTACAGGCACACCATTTGGTTACGGCGAGATGAAGGTGGGCGATGAGGTAGTAGTGGAGATTGAGGGCATCGGCAAACTGCGCAATACGGTTGCTGTAAATAAGTAATAAAAACATAAGATCCTTCGGCTAGCGCTCAGGATGACAAAAACTGTCATTCCGACCGGAGTGGAGGAATCTCGGTTGTTATGCACATAAAATTAAAAAGGTTGGTCCACTTTTTTAGTGAACCAACCTTTTTTATGCTTACTTGCTTGCTTTGCGGCGGGCGGTAACGCTTTCACCGCCGATGCCCCAGTTGTCAGTTTCGACTTCTTCGATGATGACGACTGTGGTGGCAGGATTCTTGCCGAGTACATCGACGAGGAGCTGGGTAGCTCCCTTAATGAGTGCGGCTTTCTTTTCAGGGGTGACATCGCCTTCTTTAGTTATTTTGATGTTGACAAAGGGCATAGCTAAACACCTCACATATCATATTTTCTTCATTATATCTGTCAGTGGATAATACTACAATACGAAAAATATCAGAAGAGATCCCAGACGGAATAATAGCTGACTAATCCCTCCCTCAGTCACTGCGTGACAGCTCCCTCGTCAGAGGGAGCCTTTAAGCCTTCCTTAGACAACGCAGAGCACTAAAGGCTTCCTCAGACGAGGAAGCTGCCCGCTTTAGCGGGCTGATAGAGGGAACGGTCTCATTTTGTCATAGTAGTGGCCCCTTATTTG
>CAYTOV010000158.1:0-2704 GCA_964439485.1 uncultured Acidaminococcales bacterium
AAAGAAGAGCGTTATGCGTCTGCTGATGAATTTTTGCAGGACCTTGAATATGCAGCAGATGTTTTGAGTGGCAATATAGAATATAACGAAATAGATAGGGTGTTTATTGCAGAAGATAGTCCGGCTGTTGCTGAAGCTGCGCTTGATGAAACGATGCGAATTGATAGAACGGTTTATGCGGATCAATTAAATCCTCATGATGAAGATGCCATTGCTGATAAACTGAAGAAGAAAAAACGCATAAAGCGCTGGCTTATCGGAGCAGTTGTAGCTGCATCTTTTCTTATTATCGGGTTATTTTCCTTTGGTGTTATCGGTGGGCCAGAAGTTGAAGTTCCCGATGTAACAGGAAAAACAGTTGTTGAAGCACAGAATATCTTAGCGAAGGCTAAGTTGGGATATACAATTGACGAAGAGTATAATATAAAAGTTGCCCCTGGAACAGTTATTTCACAAAATCCTGGAGCGAAACGTATGGTTAAAGAAGGCCGGAAGATTACGCTCGTTGTCAGCAAAGGTGTAGAATTGGGCGATGTTCCTAATTTGAAAGGCAAGAGACTTACCGAAGCAAAAGCTATGCTGAAGTCATCGCGTTTTGAACTTGGACGGGTGTCTTATAGATATGTCAGTGGTTCTCCGGAAGAAACTATACTGGAACAAAGTGTTGCACCACCTGCAAAGTTACCTATAGGGACCAAGTTAGACGTTGTCATTAATATCAAGAGCGATCAGGTTGTGCTTCCGGATTTAGTAGGTCTGAACAGTACTTCCGCCAAAAATAAACTTAACGACTTGGGACTAGTTTTAGGTAAAGTTAACATGGTAGTAAGCAAGGAACCGGATAATACGGTTATAGAAATGAATCCTGCTTCTAAAGAAGTTGTCAATGTGGGTACGGTCGTAGATATTACTGTGGCCAAGAATGTTGAAACTTCAAAACCCCAGCAATCTCAGTATGTTGAATTTATAGTTCCTGCTGGCAGTGACCACCAGGAGATAAAAATTGTTGTGGTTGATGATGCTGGCAGTCGTGTTGTTTATAACAATGCTCATAAACCTGGTGTGCGTTTAAGACAGCAAATCGAAGGTACTGGTAATATAAGGGTACAATTCTATAGTAATGATAAGTTAGTGGAGGAAAGAAGCCTGTGATTATGAATCAGGGTAGAATAGTCAAAAATTATATGGGGTATTATTATGTCGAGACGGCCATGCATGAAATTATTACTTGCAAAGTCAAAGGCAAAATGAAGCAGAATCGTTTTTCACTTTGCACAGGTGACTATGTGAAGTTCGAAGTCAGTGGGTCCGAAGGCATGATTACAGATATATTACCGCGCAAGAATTTTTTGTTGCGTCCAACTGTTGCGAACATTGATTTGGTTGTCGTAACCGTTTCCTGTTCTAATCCTGATTTCAGTTTTCTTATTACGGACAAGTTACTGGCACTGGCTGAAATAGCAAAGATACCGGGCATAATATGTCTGACGAAAGTCGACATTGCGCCTGCTGGACTAGTAGAAAAATGTTGTGAGTTGTATGAAAAAATCGGTTATAAGGTATTTCTTGTATCTGCTAAAGAAGGAATTGGAATAGAAGAACTGCGAGCCGAAGTTAGCGAAAAGCTGACTGTTTTTGCCGGTCCATCCGGTGTTGGAAAGTCTTCTACGCTCAACGCTATAGATCCAAATTTGAATCTTGTTACTGGCCAAGTAAGTGAAAAAATTGGCAGAGGGCGGCACACGACTCGTTTTGCACACTTTATTCCTTTTGCCGGTGGCTATTTGGCTGATACCCCTGGTTTTGGCAATTTGACCATGGAAGAAATTGAGGCGAATGCTCTGCCACAAGCTTTTCGTGAATTTCTAAAGTATGCCAATAATTGCCGTTTTACAACTTGCTCACATACGCATGAACCTAATTGCGCTGTCAAAGAAGCTGTAGAAGCGGGTGAAATTGCGACAAGCAGATATAATTCCTATACTTCCATAATGCAGGAAATTTTAACAAAAAAAGAGAGAGAAGGGAAAAAATGACTCTTATAGCACCTTCGATATTGTCGGCAGATTTTGCTTATTTAGCTGATGAAATAAAAAAAATAGAAGCTGCAGGCGCAGATTGGGTACATATTGATGTGATGGATGGCAGTTTTGTTCCAAATCTTACTTTTGGGGCTCCTGTGGTTCAGAAGATAAGACCGGTCACAAAATTATTTTTTGATTGTCATTTAATGGTAAATAATCCGGAAAATTATATTGATGATTTTGCCAAAGCTGGCGCGGATATGATTGTAGTACATGTTGAAGCTACGAATCATTTGCATCGTTTGGTTCAGGCCATAAAGGAAAAAGGCATAAAAGCTGGCGTGGCATTAAACCCTGCAACATCATTGAGCACTATTGAAGAAATTTTACCTTATGTGGATATGGTTCTTATTATGTCCGTAAACCCTGGTTTTGGCGGCCAAAAATTCATTCCTACCTGTCTGGGAAAAATTCAAAGACTTAGACAGATGATAAATGATGGCGGCTTTGATACGCTTATCCAGGTTGATGGTGGCGTCAACGACATCATATCTAAGCAGGTACGTGATGCAGGCGCTGACGTTATTGTCGCCGGATCATTCGTTTACGGGGCCGATGATTGTTCTGCCGCTATTGCTGCTTTGAAAAAATAGTGCCAAGCACACGCTGCAATGACTAAA
>CAYTOV010000159.1:0-2698 GCA_964439485.1 uncultured Acidaminococcales bacterium
ATAACTTCTTTTCGGATTTTTTAATAGCTTCTTCTGTTTTAGCAAATTTATCATAAACAGCATTAGCATTTTTAGCCTTTTGGATATCTGTTATGGTCGCAGTCAGCAGTTCTTGCAAAGTATCACCTATGTTTGATACATCAGCCGGTAGAACTGCGTCCAGTTTTTCTTGCAATAAGCTGGTTTTTTCTTGAGCCTTAGTGAGCAAAGCCTGTTTCTTCGTATTTTGTTCAGTGGCTTCAGTCTGTTTTTGATAGGCTTTCTGGCAGGCAAAATGATAGGGTTCAACTAAAGACGCACGTTCCGCATTTTCCAAAATAGTTCTTTTGTTCTTAATCTCTTCTGCCTGTCCTGCCAGAATTGCATGCGCTTTCGCCGCTGTTTCCGCCTCGGTAAAAGCTGTTGCTAAGGTTTGCGCAGCTTGATGTGCAGCTTTGGCTTGTTCAAAAGCTTTTTGGGCAGAGAACAAATCGGCTTCCAGCGTTCTTTGTTCAGATAGATAGTGTTCTTTTTTCGCCAGCACCGCTTCCTTATTTTCACAGGCGGCGGTTTCGAGGAGATAACTGCGTTCTCTTTTCAGATCGTCATATTCGCGCTCGATTTGTTTGCTCTTGTCTGCGAGCAGCGTTTCGATCTGGCGGTAAATGCCGGTTTTGAACAAGGTTTCGAGGATACTTTTGCGGTCTTTGGATTCGGCAATCAGGAAACGTCTGAACTCTCCCTGGGGCAAAAGAACGATTTGACAAAACTGTTCGGCTTTGAAACCAAGAATAGTTTCCACTTGTTTTGTTACATCGTTGATGCCGGAAGCGATAATATTTCTTTCGTCGCCGCTTATTTCATAGAGAGCTGCCGCTGCCGGTATTTTACGGGTACCTTCGCCGCGCAGTTTGGCAACTTCCTGCTCAGGGGAACGGACAACCTCATATTTTTTACTGCCGGAACGAAAGGTAAAGTCTACCTGCGTTTTGGCAGAAGGAGGAGCATAGTCGCTGCGGAGGTTCTTGCTTTCACGCAAGTCGCCGCTGGCAGTGCCGTAAAGCGCAAAGGAAATGGCGTCCAGGATGGTTGTTTTGCCGGCGCCGGTAGGTCCGTGAATCAAAAAGAAAGTCTTGTCGCCGAGAAGCGAGAAATCGACGATTTGCTCTTCGGCATAAGCACCAAAGGCATTCATAATTAGTTTCAGAGGTTTCATCGCTAGGACCGCCTTTCTGTCTGTGCTGCTTCATCGATGGCGGCGGTTAGTATCGTTGTTTCGGCTTCCGTCAGGGACCGTTCACTGACCTGTTCAAAAAAGCTGGTAAAAAGTTCTTTGACACCGAGTTTTTGATGCTTACCTGGCTCAATATTATCCGTACTTATTTTTTGCAGACGGGCATATTCAAGGTGAAGAATATGAGGATAAACCTGTTCCAGACGATATTTGGCATCAAGAATTGGGTGCTCGTCTTCGAGCGTAACCTGTAGAAAATGCGGGGCCAGTTCCTGCCGGGGATTCTTCAGCAAATCTTCAAAAGTTCCGCGCAGGCAGGCTAAATCGTGTGTGGGCGTAAAACTTACCGTTTCTACAGAAATAGCGCCGGCAGCATCGAGATCAACTATATGTACACCTTTTGTCTGGTTGACTTCATTAAAGGAATATTTCAAAAGAGAGCCGCTGTAACGGACTTTATTGTCGCCTGTCTGGCAGGCGTGGAGATGGCCGAGCGCAGTATAATTGAAGGCTGCAAAGTTTTCAATGCCGACAGTACTCGCACCGCCGACGGAGAGAGGACGCTCGCTGTCCGGGGATTCCATACCGCCTGTTAAAAAAACGTGGGCGAGGGCAACTTTGCGGGCATTGTCCGGAATCTGTGCCAGCATGCTGCTGACCTGCCACTTGAGTGCTTCTTCATGGGTAGCGATTTCTGTCTCGGCTGCTTCAGCGGCTACCAGTGGTTCAGCATAGGTAAGCGGCGCGAAATAGACCGGGCCGAATTCATCATGAAGGATAACGGGTGCGGTATCTTTGGCGACAGGCCCAAAAATATAAAGATTTTGTGCTGCCAAAAGCGATTGTCCGAAGGCCAGGCGTTCAGGGTTATCGTGATTACCTGCAATCAGAATTACAGGTATATTGTGTTTTTTAATTAAACAGGAAAGCGTCTCATCAAGCAAGGAAACGGCTTGTGTTGGCGGTACGGCTCTGTCATAAATGTCACCGGCAATCAGGACGGCATCAACCTTACGATCTACGGCGAGGTCAACTAGCTGCCTGAGCACTGAGGTTTGTTCCTCTGTCATGTGCAGGCCGTGGAAAATGCGGCCTAAATGCCAATCAGAAGTGTGCAAAAAACGCATAATCAGGGCTCCTTTATTTTTGCGCCAGACGGCGAATATTTTCTATCAAAGCTAAACCGCATTCTATCCCATGGTCGTGCAGTTTCAATAATTCCTGCGGTTTGCGGTCAAGTCTTCCTATAGTAAGGGGCTCCAGCGGTCGGATGACAACGGCTTTGCCATCTTTTTCCAATTGCTCCGCCAGTGCCATCTGTCGATTGTAGTTTTCAGAACGCGTCCTGATGATTTCAATCAGTTTCGGATATTTGCTGTACCAAAGTTTCAGAAGCCAAATGGGATAATTTTCCGTACTATAATAACCGGGATTGCGTGTCAGTACGATGACATTGCGTTCATAACCGTCAGCTATCGCTTTTTC
>CAYTOV010000160.1:0-2697 GCA_964439485.1 uncultured Acidaminococcales bacterium
GCTTTCAAGCCTCTGGCAATTCGCACCAAATATGTCAATGTAAGCAAATAAAATTAATATAAAACAACGAAACTGAGGGAGGAATGAAATTATGATTAGTTTGGGTACATCTCTGGCACTGGCAGGCGCGGCTTCCGCTGCTATTTTAGCAGGTATAGGCTCTGCAGTTGGTGTGGGTATTGCAGGACAGGCTGGCGCTGGTGTCGTTTCTGAAGATCCGGATAAGTTCGGTAATGTTTTGCTGCTCCAGGCGCTGCCGGGAACTCAGGGTATTTATGGCCTTTTGATTGCGTTTATCATCGTACTGAATATTGGTGTAGTTGACGGCAATATGAAAGAGCTTACCTTATATCAAGGCTGGTCGCTGTTTATTGCTGGCTTACCGATTGGTATCGTTGGTTTGCTGTCAGCCATATACCAGGGTAAAGTTTGCGCAGCCGGTATTTATATGGCAGCAAAACGTCCCGAAGAAACTGCCAAAGGACTTATTTTCGGCGCTATGGTTGAAACTTATGCCGTACTTGCACTGCTCATTTCTTTCATCATGGTTAACGGTGTCAAACTTTAAGCAAGGGGGTCAAGTCCGGTGGCAACCAATAAAATTGTTTTTAAAATTGAGGAAGAAGCGGCAGCAGAAGTAGCAGTAATTCTGGCAGAAGCTAAGAAAAAAGCAGATGCTTCCGCGAAAAAAATCATAGATGAAGCACATGCCAAGGCTCAGGAGATACAAGAAGAATCTCTGCTTGATGCCAAGGAGGCCGCCCACCGTCAGGAACTGATTGCTGAGCTGGAAGCGAGAAAAAATTCTCTTGATAGCAAGCGGCAGATTTTGGAAGAGGCTTATAATTTGGCGGCCAAAGAATTAGCCCAATTAACTGACGAAAAATGGAAAAAGCTGATCGTTGCCATTGTCAATAACGCCAGTGTAACCGGGCAGGAGCAACTTTGTGTGCCTGCCAAAGATTTGGACAAGTATCAGAATGGTCTCTTGCTGGAAATCAACGCAGCTTTAGCCGCTAAGGGCAAGAAGGGTGAATTGACATTGGCAGAAGAAAGGGCACCATTTACTGATGGCATTTTGCTGATTGGCAAAAACAGTGATGTCGATTGCTCCTTTGCCACTATTTTGCAGGAAATGCGCAGGAAGACGGAACGTGAGGTGGCGGCCATATTGTTTGGCGTGGAGGTGAGCCAGGATGCCACAGTCGAGTTATGAGTATGCAATGGGGCGTATCAGCGTCCTGACAAAGAAGATGCTTGACGAGGCGCAAGTACGAAGGATTGCTGAGGCGACGGATGAAGCAGAGGCGCTGACTTTTTTGTTGGAGGCTGGCTATGGCGGTAATAGTAGCAGCAGTCAGTATCAAAACAGAGAGATAGATTGTGTTATCCGCGATGAGCTGCAGGCTGCACGCAAAATCGTGTGGGAGCTTACGCCGGAACCAGAATTGACAAGCTTATTTTTCCTGAAAGACGATATCCATAATATGAAGACCCTGCTGAAGGCCAGGTTGCTTGGCACAGAGGCGCCTGATATTCTGATGGAAGGCAGTGTTTTCTCCATTACGCTTTTACAAGAATGCATAAATAATAAAGAATATGAACGCCTGCCTGCTGCTTTTAAAGATACTTTTGTGAAAATAGAAGCAGAGCTTGAACAGAAGGTTGATCCTTTGCGTTTCAGCGCACAGCTTGATTGTGCGATGTTTCGGTATATCAATGATGTCTTGAATCAAAGAAAAGAGTATGGTTTCGTTCGGAGATATTTCTCTCTATCAGCTGATTTTCAAAATGCCCGCAGTGTAATACGTGCGCGGCTGCTGCATTGGGAGCAGGAAAAGTTAGGACCATTGCTGCTGCCTGGCGGCGAGATTGCACACGATGTATTTCTGGATGTTTTTGACACCCCCCTAGAGCAGTTGGGAGTTGAACTCAACAGGGGTGCCTATGGAAGATTGATTTTTAAAGCGATAGAAGACTACGTAGCGACAGGCAATGCTTCTGTTTTCAAACGCAGCATGGAAGCGGCACAGATGAATGTATTGCGTGCAGTGAAGTGGGATATTTTCACACTCGGACCAATTGTCTGGTATCTTTTAGGTCGGGAAGCCGAAGCCAAGGCTTTGCGTCTGATCTTCGGTGCCAAAAAATCTGGTTTTGAGGTTGAATTGCCTGAGTTATATGCGTAAGAGAGGCGAGTAAGTATGAAGATGCAAAAATTGGCAGTAATCGGCGACCCTGCTTCTGTGATGATCTTTAATGCTATTGGTTTTGCCGTTTTTTATGATGAACAGCAGGCAAAGATAGAACATCGAATACACAAACTGGCAGAAGAAGGCTATGCAGTTATATATATAACCGAAAAGGCGGCAGCTCTTGTCCCGGATACTATTGCCGCTTATGCAACCAAAACCTTTCCGGCTATCATACCGATACCGGCAAGTACAGGTAATCTTGGAATAGGCATGAAACAACTGAAAGGGAATGTCGAAAAGGCAGTGGGTGCTGACATTCTGTTCAAGGAAGGGTAGGTAGGAAGCCGATGAGTGGAACTATTGTGAAAGTATCGGGACCGCTGATTGTGGCGGAAGGCATGCGGGAAGCGCAGATGTACGATGTCGTCCGTGTCAGTGAAAAGCGGCTCATAGGGGAAATAATTGAATTAAGGGGTGACAGGGCTTCGATTCAGGTCTATGA
>CAYTOV010000161.1:0-2611 GCA_964439485.1 uncultured Acidaminococcales bacterium
TATATTTATCCGAAGGAATTTTTAGGACTAAGTAGTTTTGGCCTAGTGCTGCGCAAGGATGATGCTAATATCAAAACGCTGGCTGATTTTGCTAAAGCAGGTAAGACTTTGGCTCCAATCGCGGCTAATAACGCACAATACACAGTTATTGAAGAATTTAACCAAAAGAATCCTGATAATAAGGTTAAACTGGAAGCCGGTGATGCCTTTACCGTTAATGTTATTGAGTATGTCAGCGAAGGACGCTCTGATGGCGGTGCAATTATTGAAGGACAGTATGACCAGAAAGTACGCAGCGCCAATGGACCTTATTACGGCCTGAACGATAAGCTGGTTTACAATGAAGTTGATGTCATAAAAACCTGGCCGTTATTTAATAAGAAGCAACAGGAGTTGGCTGATGCCTACGACGGCGCCATTAAACAATTGAAGGCTGAGAAAAAGACCAACGAGCTTAGCAAGCAATTCTATGGCAGAGACTTATATGAGGTGCTGGCTAGGGTAAGCCGGTAGGGCCTGCAGAGGAGGAACTTAAAGTGCTGAAATTTGACTTCTTTTACTTGCTGGAGCAAATACCCAAGTTGGTTCCTTATCTGGATGTAACTTTTCTTGTTTTAATCCTGACTTTGTTCTTTGGAACAATCCTGGGTTTTGTTCTGGCAGTCTGGAAACTTGGCAAAAACCTCATTCTTCGCAAGCTGGCTTATGCCTTTACGACCGCCATGCGCTGCACACCGTCAATCGTTTTGCTATTTTTGGTCTATTACGGTTTGCCGGCGCTTGCCTCAATACTTGCGTTCGACTTGAATGATTTAAGTAAAATATTTTTTGTGGTGACAGCTTTCTCACTTTCCTTCGGCAATGTAATGTCAGAAATTATCAGATCTTCATATCTGGCGGTGGAAAAAGGCCAATATGAGGCGGCAGTGAGTGTAGGACTGACAAGGTTTGATGCTTTCAGGAGAATTATCCTGCCACAGGCGTCAGTAGTTGCTTTGCCTAATATTATCAATTCCATCCTGACGCTGCTGAAGGAAGGTTCGCTTGCTTACACGATAGGTCTTATAGATGTGATGGGTAAGGCCAATCTTTTGATCGCGATGAATTATGAGGCACACGCCCTAGAAACATTGTTGGCGCTTTCCTTTATCTATTGGACAGTTTCCATAATTATTGAAAATGCAAATAGACTGCTTGAACAAAAATTGAGCAAAGGGAGAACGTTTATCAAGACGGTCTAAGGTACAACGAAGATGCAGACACTAGACTTACATTTTATGTGGGAAGCTTTCTTTATTGCGCTATCAGGGGCTCCGATAACTTTGCTGATCACAGTAGTTGCTTTGCTGATAAGTATACCGGTAGGTTTTTTCTTCTCGCTGGTAAGATTAAACGGCACGCCTATACTGGATCAATTGTGCAGGATTTATATATCGTTTGTCAGAGGAACGCCTCTGATTATACAGATATTCTTAATTTACAATGTCATGCCGATTCTGGTAGAACGATTCCTGCGCAGCATGCACAGCACCATGAGTATTTTTGATGTGAATCCTATCTGGTATGCTTTTTTAGTTTTTTCCCTGCATACAATAGCAATTTTGACGGAAGTATTTCGCTCAGCGCTGAAAACAGTTCAAAAGAGCCAGTTGGAAGCTGCGCACTCGGTGGGTTTATCAACTTTTGCGGCCTACAGACGCATCATCATTCCACAAGCGTTGGTGACTGCGTTGCCTAATCTGTGTAATGCGACTACCAATTTAATCAAGAACACATCACTTTGTTATGCGTTGTCTTTGCGGGAAATCACTTTACGTGCTAAAGTTGCCGCGAACCCCGGCTATAACTATATAGAAGCTTATATTGACATATTTTTGGTTTACCTTATTATTTGCAGCCTAGTTGAATATGGTTTCAAGAAGTATGAGAAAAAGTTAAAAGCGTATCAGTGCATCAGCGCCTGATCTGCGGAAAGGACTATTATGCTTGAGGTTAGAGAGATTAGAAAAGCATTTGGCAATCAGGAAGTATTAAGCGGAATCAGTTTTTCCATTGAAAAAGGCGACGTTGCGGTCATTCTGGGCCCTAGTGGTTCGGGCAAAACGACGTTGCTGCGCTGCCTTGAGTTTTTTGAACAGGCTGATTCAGGTGAAGTATTGTTTGATGATATTGATGTTGATCTTCGAACTGTTACTAAGGAGCAGATAAAGGCTATTCGCCAAAAAACGGCCTTTGTTTTTCAGAACTACAATTTGTTTAATAATAAAACAGCTTTGGAAAATGTTTTGGAAGGCTTGGTCATTGGCCGCAAAATTCCCAAAAAAGAGGCGGAAATTATTGCGAAGGAAGCGCTGGATAAAGTTGGGTTAAGTGATAAATATGCCTACTATCCCGGCCAACTTTCCGGCGGCCAACAGCAAAGGGTGGGTATTGCCCGGGCAATAGCCTTATCGCCGGAGATTATTTTTTTCGATGAACCTACATCGGCACTTGATCCTGAACTAATCGGTGAGGTGCTGACAGTAATGAGAAAAATTGCGCAGGAAGGCACTACGATGCTGGTGGTAACACATGAGATGAGTTTTGCCCAGGATGTTGCCAATAAGATAAT
>CAYTOV010000162.1:0-2589 GCA_964439485.1 uncultured Acidaminococcales bacterium
ACAGCTTTTTTAGCGGTGTCAACGCCGCTTTGGCAGCACTTCTGCTGGCAGCATCGATAGAACTTGGTAAAAAATCTGTCAAAGACTATGTTGGCTGTGCTATTGCAGCTTTTTCTGCTTTGGCAGTTGCCGCCTTTGACCTGGATTTAGCCATAGTAGTCATCCTCGCGGGTATGACCGGTCTTCTTTACTACAGACGTAAGGGGGCTGATGAACTATGATTATTTACTGGCAGTTATTCTCCGTTTTTTTCAAAATCGGTTTGTTCTCTTTCGGCGGTGGTTTAGCCATGATTGCCTTCATTCAGCAAGAAATAATAAGCCGCAATTGGCTCACGCCAGCGGAATTTGCCCAAGTTGCCACTATTTCACAAATGACTCCAGGCCCTATCGCCGTTAATGCGGCCACTTTTGTCGGTGCCCGCGTCTGTGACAGCAGCCCTCTGGCTTCTTTCTTTGGCTCGCTGGTAGCAACTCTTGGTGTCAGTCTGCCTTCCTTCATTCTCATCCTGCTTGTTGCCGGTTCTCTCAAGAGATTTAGTTCTTCACTGGCAGTTAAATCAATTTTACATGGTATCAGGCCAGCAGTCATAGGCTTTCTGCTGGTAGCCGTTCTGATCTTTCTGAAATTGGCGCTTTTCCCCTTGTTACCAGATTCAACTCCTGGCAGTTTTCATCCTTCCGGCCTCGTCCTTGTCTGTTGCTTATTTTACCTTCATTATTATCGCAAAGTAGCACCTATTCCTTTGATTATGCTAGCTGGTGTGCTTGGCTTTTTCTTCTATTAATTAAATATATTAATTGTGCGAAAAAATACCCCAAAGCCAGTTTTCTTACTGGCTTTGGGGTATTTTGTTTACGTTTACTTATCCAGCTGACAATATTCAGCTGCTACCCAGCCAATGCTGCCGCTAATTCTTTTAACCTTGCACCAATCACGACCATTAGCATTCAGTCTTTCTATAATCTCAATATTCTCGCCTTTAGCAAACAAATCCAGTATGTCCGCATTCAGATTCGGCTCACTGCGCAAGCGCACGTCTTCGCCTATAATAAGGCCTTTTTCAGTATTATGTACTGCAATGTCTTCAGCCGTCTTCTTACAATACTGCGTCGCAACCCAACCGACATCATTATTTTTTCTTACTACATAAGTCCAGGATAAGCCATCCACCGTTTGTTGTTTGCCCAAACGAACCGACTCACCCTCCTGCAAAACACCGATGATTTTGGTGTTCAACCCTGGTTGCTGACGTAATCTTACGTCGGTACCGACAATAATTCCCTCTTCGAGTTTTTCCGTCATGCCACTAGGTGGTGTTTCTTTCACCCTGGTCTCATCAGCGGCTGTCAGATCGACCTCGATTTCTCCTAAAGTTTTATCCGAAACGGCACCTGCATGATAAACAGCAATAATATTATCATCAGTGTCGATGTAATAGTTGTCAGGATATAACAGCGTTTTTTCCTTTTCAATCTTATAGACGTATTTAAGACCGTCCTGAGCCCGGTTCAACACAGCTTCCTTGTTATAATAGTTGCTTAAATCTATAGTCTTGCCTGTTGTAAGATTATAATTCAACCCATAAGTTGTCACTGTTTTCTTTTTATCTGCCGTATTGTTTTCTATTTTCAGTGTCATGCTTAAAGTGTTATTTGCATTTTTATAAATTGTATATCTTAACTTGCCTCTGCTGCCCGAGTCTTCTACACCTGTATAAAATTGCTGCACATATTTGTCAATGTCTCCATTAATCAAATCTTGAACTGCTTCACTTTCCAGACCATAGACCATGGGATATTCAACATCAAACAACTCTTCGTTTCGCGTTACCGATCTTATATTGGCGCTGCCTGTACCTTCAGCTGCGACATTATAAATTCCTGTACCAACCACAAAATATATAACCAGACAAGCCAAGAAAGCCCTATGAATCAGATTCCGGTAAAAAAACATTATGCATCATACCTCCAAGTTAATCACTGATATTTTAAGCAGCTAGCAAGTGCTGACTATTGTTCCTTAATGCGGCTATAAACGAAACGCCTATCCCGCCGTACTTTAAAAATTCTAAATAGCCCGGAAACCAGCAAGATGCCAAGCGATATTGCTCCTGCCTCCAAAGAGGCTTTGATAAGCTTTTCAATACCGATCGAATAAGCATTCATTATCATATAATACATTCCCTGGTAAATAGGTAATCCCGGCACTAAAGGCACAATGCCGGGGATGGCAAAAACAGTAACCGGCTGTTTGTAGATGCGGGCAAAAAGCTCACACATCAGAGAAAGCACAACGGTACCGCAGAAGATGCTTAAAGGCGAACTATAGCTTAAATAGTCCCGCATAAAAAGATAAACAGCCCAGCCAACAGCCCCTATTAATCCAGCTGGAATCAAAGTCCTTTTAGGCGCATTAAAGAGAACCGCAAAAGCGGTTGTTGCTATATAAGAAAAGAAAATGGAAACCAACATCAAAACATACCTCCTTAGGCCAGCCAGATACGAAGAACTACAGCGATGCCAACGGCCAGCGACGCCGCAAATAAGAAGGCTTCGGCAATACGCGAGTTTCCTGACAAAAGGTCTC
>CAYTOV010000163.1:0-2586 GCA_964439485.1 uncultured Acidaminococcales bacterium
ACAGCTTTTTTAGCGGTGTCAACGCCGCTTTGGCAGCACTTCTGCTGGCAGCATCAATAGAGCTTGGTAAAAAATCTGTCAAAGATTATGTTGGGTGTGCTCTTGCAGCCTTTTCTGCTCTGGCAGTTGCGGTTTTTGACCTTGATCTAGCCTTAGTAGTCATGCTGGCAGGGCTGACAGGCTTCCTTTACTACAGACGCAAGGGAGCTGATAGCTTATGATTATTTACTGGGAGCTATTCTCCGTTTTTTTCAAAATTGGCCTGTTCTCTTTCGGCGGCGGTTTAGCTATGATTGCCTTTATTCAACAGGAAATAATTAGCCGTAATTGGCTTACACCAGCAGAATTTGCCCAAGTTGCCACTATTTCGCAAATGACTCCCGGCCCTATCGCCGTTAACGCCGCCACTTTTGTCGGTGCCCGCGTCTGTGACAGCAGCCCTCTGGCTTCCTTCTTTGGCTCGCTGGTAGCAACTCTTGGCGTAAGTATGCCCTCCTTCATCCTCATCCTGCTGGTTGCTGGTTCTCTGAAAAGATTTAGTTCTTCACTTGCAGTTAAATCCATTTTGCATGGTATCAGGCCAGCTGTCATCGGCTTTCTGCTGGTAGCCGTTCTGATCTTTCTTAAATTGGCGCTCTTCCCCTTGTTGCCGGATTCAACTCCTGGCAGTTTCCATCCTTCAGGCCTCGTACTTATCTGTTTCTTATTTTACTTGCACTATTATCGTAAAGTTGCGCCTATCCCTTTGATTATGCTCGCTGGCGCGCTTGGCTTCTTCTTTTATTAATTAATACATAAATTATGTGAAAAAATACCCCAAATCCAGTTTTCAGACTGGATTTGGGGCTTTTTGTATACTTTTACTTTACCAGCTGGCAATATTCAGCCGCTACCCAGCCAACACTGCCGTTACTTCTTTTAACCTTGCACCAATCACGATCATTTGCATTCAGTCTCTCTATAATCTCAATATTCTCGCCTTTAGCAAACAAATCCAGTATGTCCGCATTCAGATTCGGCTCACTGCGCAAGCGCACGTCTTCGCCTATAATAAGCCCTTTTTCAGTATTATTTACTATAGCGTCTTCAGCAGTCTTCTTGCAATACTGCGTCGCAACCCAACCGCTATCATTATTTTTCCTTACCACATAAGTCCAGGATAAGGCATCCACCATTTGTTGTTTACCCAAACGAACTGACTCACCATCCTGCAAAACACCAATGATTCTGGTGTTCAACCCTGGTTGCTGACGCAATCTTACGTCTGTACCGGCAATAGTTCCCTCTTCTAGTTTTTCCTGCATACCAGTCGTTGGCGTCTCTTTAACTCTGGTTTCATCGGCGGCGGTCAGGTCAACTTCGATTTCTCCTAAAGCTTTATCCGCAACGGCACCCGCATGATAAACAGCAATAACATTATCATCAGTATCGATGTAATAGTTTTCAGGGTACAACAGCGTTTTGTCCTTTTCAATCTTGTAGACATATTTAAGACCGTCCTGAGCCCGGTTCAGCACGGCCTCCTTGTTATAATAACTGCTTAAATCTATAGTCTTGCCCGTTGCAAGATTATAGTTCAAGCCATAAGTTGTCACTGCTTTCTTTTTGTCTGCCGTATTGTTTTCTATTTTCAGCGTCATACTTAAAGTGTTATTTGCATTTTTATAAATGGAATACCTTAACTTGCCTTTGTTGCCTGTATCTTCTACTCCTGTGTAAAATTGCTGCACATATTTGTCAATATCCGCATTAATCAAATCTTGAGCAGCTTCGCTTTCCAGACCATAGACCATGGGATATTCGGCATCAAACAACGCTTCATTTCTCGTTACTGATCTTATATTGCCACTGCCTGTACCTTCGGCTGCAACATTATAAACTCCTGTACCAACTATAAAATATATAACCAGACAAACCAAAAAGGCTCTATGAAACAGATTGCGGCAAAAAACCATTGTGCATCATGCCTCCATATAATCACTGTTATTTAAGCAGATAGCAAGTACTGACTATTGTTCCTTAATGCGGCTATAAACGAAACGTCTGTCGCGCCTTACTTTAAAAATTCTAAAAAGTCCAGAAACAAGCAGGATGCCAAGTGAGATTGCACCTGCCTCCATAGAAGCTTTGATAAGCTTTTCGATGCCGATAGAATAAGCACTCATTATCATATAATACATACCTTGGTAGATAGGTAATCCCGGCACTAAAGGTACTATACCGGGTATGGTAAAAAGAGTAACCGGCTGTTTGTAGATACGGGCAAAAAGTTCGCTCATCAGAGAAAGGACAACTGTCCCGCAAAAAATGCTCAAAGGTGAACTATAGCTAAAATAGTCACGCATCAGGAGATAAACAGACCAGCCAACAGCCCCTATTAATCCGACTGGGATCAAAGTCCTTTTAGGCGCATTAAAAAGAACCGCAAAAGCCGTTGTTGCTATATAAGAAAAGAAAATAGAAACCAACATCAAAACTTACCTCCTTATGCTAGCCAGATACGAAGAACTACGGCGATACCGACTGCCAGTGACGCCGCAAATAAGAAGGCTTCGGCAATACGCGAGTTTCCTGACAAAAGGTCTC
>CAYTOV010000164.1:0-2562 GCA_964439485.1 uncultured Acidaminococcales bacterium
CCCTGTCTTTCAGGTCAAAAATAGTCTTAGGTTTTTTGCAATATGCGCACCAGGCCCGCCAGATATCGCTGAAGGTTGTCTTTTGGTTACTATTCATAACGTAATGCATCAATAGGGTCAAGCAAAGCGGCTTTTCTCGCCGGGTAAATGCCGAAGAACAACCCAATTCCTATCGAGAATATGACCGCAACAATGATTGCCGCCACAGAAACAACGGTTTTCCAGCCGGAAAAATAGGATAGTGCATAAGATGCGCCGACACCTAATACTGTTCCCAAAATACCGCCGACTACGCCGATGACCATAGCCTCAATCAAAAACTGCAGTAAGATATTGTTGTAAGTTGCCCCTAAAGCCTTTCTGATACCTATTTCACGTGTTCTCTCCGTTACTGAGACCAGCATGATATTCATAATGCCGATGCCGCCGACCAAAAGACTGATTGCTGCTATGTTACCTAACAGCAAGGTAATGGTGTTGGCTGTTTCCATCATTGTATCCATCAAGGCAGCAAGATTTCTAACTGTAAAGTCATCATCGCCGCCATCCTTAACCTTATGTCTGTTGCGCAGCAGAGTTTCAATCTCCGCTTGCGCGTCATTAATCACGTCTTCGTTCTGTGCCTGTACAGTAATACGGTTAAGGTAAGTAATGCCCATCATCCTCTGCTGCGCCGTTGTCAAAGGAATATAGACCACATCATCCTGGTCCTGCCCATTGGCGGACTGTCCTTTAACTCCCAAAATGCCTACAACTTTGAACGGTGCTTTATTGATGCGCACAATTTTACCAACCGGGTCACCGTCAGGGAACAAATTGTCGACGATTGTCTGGCCAATAGCAGCCACACGTGCCCTGCTGTCGAGATCTTTATCAGTAAACATACGCCCTTCTTCTATCTTGAAGCTGCGTATATCAATAACGTTTGGAGTAGTGCCTTCAACATTGGCCGTCCAGTTTTGGTTGCCAACAACAAGTTGGTAAGAAGAGCTGACGGAAGGTGCAACATATTCAATGCCGTTGACATTTTTTTCTATAGCTTTGGCATCGTCATAAGTTAATCTAACGCCTGTTCCTGAGGCCAGACGTGCACCGGAAGAAGTTCTGCCGCCAGGACTGATAATCAGTAAGTTACTGCCCAGGCTGGAAATATTTTCCTTGATTTGAGCCTTGACACCCATACCTAAAGATATCATGGCAATAACGGCTGCGACACCAATAATTATGCCGAGCAAGGTAAGAAATGTCCGCATTTTGTTGGTAATCATGCCATCAATGGCCATTTTAACGCTTTCAGCAAACATTAAGGCTTACCTCCATTCATCCTGGACAACCTTGCCGTCTCTCATATGTATGATGCGTTTAGTCATTTCCGCAATATCCGGTTCATGCGTAACCATAACCACGGTCTTTCCTTCATCATTCAAGCTTCGGAAGATATCCATTATTTCATAACTTGATTTAGTATCAAGATTACCAGTTGGTTCATCAGCCATAATTATTGCTGGCTGGTTAATAAGTGCACGAGCAATTGCCACACGCTGCCTTTGCCCGCCAGACATTTCAGTTGGTTTATGATGAACACGGTCACCCAGTCCAACAGATGCCAAAATTTCCTGCGCCCTTTTCAGACGTTCCGGTTCCGGCACACCAGCATAAACAAGCGGTAGTGCAACATTTAACAGCGCTGATAGACGTGGCAGCAGGTTGAAATTCTGGAAGACAAAACCTATTTTCTGATTGCGTGTCTTTGCCAGTTCATCATCGTCATAACCGCCTATCTCCTTGCCGTCCAAAAAATATTGGCCGGAGGTCGGACGATCGAGGCAGCCTATGATATTCATCATGGTTGATTTACCAGAACCGGAAGGGCCCACAATGGAAGTAAATTCACCGACACCGATATCAACTGTGACATGGTCCAGTGCATGAACTATGGAATCACCCATCTGATAAGTTTTAACTATATCTTTCAATTCGATGACAGCCATCTTCATACCCTCTCAGTCTAGAAGCGCGGTGGTCCGCTCATTGTATTTTTGTTAGTCGTCGTAGTCGCCTTTACAGCACGCACCAGCAATTTGTCACCAACCTGAAGGTCGCCGCTCACAGCTGCCTTTTCGTCGCTGGTCAGCCCAACTGTCACGTATACATTTCTGCTTGTTTTCGTTGCTTCGTCATAGACCTGTACATAACGTTTCTTACCTTCGGAACGCAGGCAGGTAATCGGAACCATCAAAACATCGCTGGCTTTGTCTGTGATAATCTCTGTACGTGCCGTCATTGTTGGCAGCAGTTTCCCATCTTTGTTGTCAACATCGACATAAACTGTATAATAGATGACGTTGCTTGCTTTTGTAGCACTGCGCGAAACCAGTCTCACTATTCCTTCAAAAGTCACATCAGGATAAGCATCAACAGTAAATTCAACTTTTTGTCCGACTTTAACCTGACCAATATCAGATTCATCAACCAAGGTCTCTATCTGCATCTTATCAAGATTAGCGATAGACATCAAAACCTGTGGCGTCGAAATACCGGAAGAAACTGTCTGACCTACTG
>CAYTOV010000165.1:0-2550 GCA_964439485.1 uncultured Acidaminococcales bacterium
CTTTCATAGCAGCATCCGTTGGTTCAGAACTTTTAATAATTTCATAATAAGGCACGTGGTAGGCCTGTCGTACTTGTTCCCGCCACGATAAAAAATCTTCTTGTGTCGCGTTCTGGGAATAGTCAATTACAACAAACGCAACCGGCTTAAACTCAAAAGCAGCTTCACTCCTGGTAGCCATGGTAAAAACAGAAACAAGAGCTAAAAGTAATCCAAGTATACATTTTTTTATCACTTTTATTCCCTCCTTCGATAAAAAATATCCTGCGTTTCGCCATTTTCCAAAGATAAATTAAGAAAAAAAGCCAAAGTCTGACCTATATCAGAAAATGTTTTCATAGGCGATAATACTTGAGGCCTCACCGGCGCACCGAAAAATAAAGCCGGTATCTTTTCCCGTGTGTGGTCACTGCCGCTCCAGGTCGGATCACATCCATGATCTGCCGTTATAAGAGCAATGTCTGAAGGCTGCATGCATTGAAGAAGCTCCGGAAGCCGCTTATCGATATATTCAAGGCCAGCCGCGTAACCTTGAACGTCGCGTCTATGTCCGTATGACGAATCGAAATCGACAAAATTCGTAAATATAAGACTATTGTCCTCAGCTTCATTGACAGCCTCGATAGTTGCATTGAATAATGCCTCAAGACCGGTAGCCGGATAATGTTTGCTAATACCACGATGTGCGAAAATATCAGCAATTTTGCCTATAGCATGGACGTAGCCACCACTTTCACATAGTTTATCCAGTAACGTTTTCTCAGGCGCTGGTACTGCATAGTCATGACGATTACCGGTACGTACGTAATTATCAGGGGTATCACCAACAAAAGGACGCGCTATAACACGTGCTATATGATAGGGCTTCACCAATTTAAAAGCAACCTGACATAAGGCGTATAATCTTTCCAAACCAAAATCTTTTTCGTGAGCAGCAATTTGCAATACACTGTCAGCTGAAGTATAAACGATTGGCTTGCCTGTCAAGCAATGCTCCTCGCCTAGTTCCTTAATAATTTCCGTCCCAGAAGCATGCTTATTCCCAAGTATCCCGGGAAGCCCGCCCTCTTCAATGAGTTTAGTTAATAAATCATCAGGAAAACTCTTTTCTTTGACCGAGAAATATCCCCAATCAAATCTGACAGGTACGCCCATCATTTCCCAATGGCCGCTCAAAGTGTCCTTGCCCTTACTTATCGGTGACGCACAACCGCATGCTCCAGACAATTTTTTATCGTTTTCACTTAAAGGGAAACTCAATTTTTTGCCCCTGCTAGCCTCAGCAGCCTGTCCGAGACCCAACATATCCATATTCGGCAAAGATAGATACTTTGGCTTGCCGCTTTCATCTTTTCTATTCTTACCGCACCACTCATTGATGTGGCCCAAGGTATCAGCGCCTGTATCGCCAAACTTTGAGGCATCTTCTGCACAACCAATACCAAAAGAATCCAATAATAAAATAATTACTCTACTCATTTTTCATTTTCCTTCTTTAGTCATATTAGATAACGCTCTTTTCACAACAAGTATAAACCGTTCAGAAGCCAGTTGGTATATGCCCGGGGACGCAACATGCTCACTTTGCGTTCTTTGCGCAACAACGCCACAGATTGAGCCCGCGGCAAGCCCCATACTTTGTGCCACTACAAAAAGAGTTGCCGTTTCCATCTCGTAATTGCTCGCACCCAAAGCTTGCCATTCTTGTAAAGATCCCTGCAAGGCTCGCGGCACATAGCCTGTAAAACTATCATAACGTTCCTGTCCTGGCCAAAAAGTATCGGAAGAAATAGAAATACCTACATGATAAGGTACTTCTACCTCGGCAGCCGCTTCTACAAGGGCATTGGTAATCTCCAAAGATGCAACAGCAGGAAACTCAATCGGTGCATAATGCCTGGAGGCACCGTCAAGACGCACAGCGGCATTATTAATAACGACTGCTCCTAATTTAATCTTTTCTTGAATAGAGCCAGTTGTACCGACTCGTATCAATTTTTTAATTCCTATTCTGGCTAACTCTTCCATACCGATACTAACCGAAGGCCCACCCATACCAGTCGAACATACAAGAATCGGTTTGCCGTTAATATGTGCCAACCAACTGGTATATTCTCTGTGACTGGCAATAAATTCAGCTTCTCCTAATGCTTTAGCAAGTACTTCTACCCTGCCGGGATCCCCTGGTAAAATGGCATATTCAGCTTTCTCAATCATTGCTGTTGAAAGCCCTGTATGATATAGAACTTCTTTAAAATCTGCTAAGTTTCCCATAATATCACCTTCTTTGCAAACTATTACTCTAATAATATTCGCTGTTAATATAGCAGCACCTTCCGGCAAAGATTGAAAAAGAAAAATACCCGCAGCATTATGCTGCGGGTATTGAAAATTAATCTTCAGCTATTTCACTTATGATAACTTCGTCCACTTCATCGCTTTCCTTAAGCGTCACATCTATTATTTCTTTTTGCGCCGTAGGCACATTCTTACCGACAAAATCAGCTCTGATAGGAAGTTCCTTGTGCCCACGATCAATTAACACAGCGA
>CAYTOV010000166.1:0-2537 GCA_964439485.1 uncultured Acidaminococcales bacterium
CTTTGGCTTGCTGTTCGATAACAGCAAACAAATCTTCTTTTGTCATGTCGACAACAGCACCGTGTTTCTTGATGGCTTCTACTGTGGCCTGATAAATCGGCACAGTACCGACCATGACGGTGGAAGCCTCAATAATTGCCTTGCGCGAAGCCTCGATATTGTCACCGGTACTGAGATCCATCACCGCATCGGCACCGGCTTCAATGGCCGCTGCCAGCTTCAGCAGTTCCGGCTGTGGGTCAGGGTAAGAACTGGAAGTACCTATGTTAGCGTTGACTTTGGTTGTCAGACCTTTGCCGACACCACTGGGACTAAGGCTTTTATGATTGGGGTTGGCACAGATGGCGATAGTGCCTTCTGCAACACCGGCACGAATTGTTTCTGCCGGCAGATTTTCTTTGGCTGCTACGATACGCATTGTTTCTGTAATAATGCCTTGTCTGGCGGCCTGCATTTGTGTAAGCATATTTTAGGCTCCTTTGTAATAAATAAAATAGCCGTTTCCGATATAATGGAAACGGCTGGGGAAATCAGAAAAGTTGCCACTTCCCTCCGCCGGCATTATCCGGAAATCAGGTTCCAAGGGTCGACAAGTAGTCTCTCAGCGCTTAGGCTCCCCTAGTGGATGTAAATCATATTTAACTAATACAAGTCTAACAAAATAATTAGAGAAATACAATGACCAAAAGGCAAATCTATAATATAATAAAATTTGACGGATAATCATTCCGTTGTAATGACCAGGAATTAAGATTTGTAAAGTTTACAGCTAATACTTTTTAGTGTATACTAAATAAGTATAAGTGTATCCTACATTCATCTGCAAACTTTTTGACCGTCGGTTTGTTCAAGACATCAAAATCTTAGCAGAAGTAGGTTATTTTAAACTAAAGAGAAAGATGAGGGAACCAACATGGCAAAAATGAAAACTATGGACGGTAATACCGCCGCTGCGTATGTATCTTATGCTTTCACTGATGTTGCCGCAATTTACCCGATCACACCGTCTTCACCAATGGCGGAAGTAACCGATGAATGGGCAGCGCAAGGCAAAAAGAACCTTTTCGGACAGACAGTAAAAGTAATGGAAATGCAGTCTGAGGCCGGTGCTTCCGGAGCTGTACATGGCTCCCTGCAGGCAGGCGCTCTTACTACCACTTATACCGCTTCTCAGGGCTTGCTCCTGATGATTCCTAACATGTATAAAATGGCAGGCGAACTATTGCCGGCTGTTTTCCAGGTTTCAGCACGTGCTTTGGCAGCTAGTTCACTTTCTATTTTTGGTGACCACCAGGATGTAATGGCTGCTCGCCAGACTGGTTTTGCTCTTTTGGCAGAAGGAAGTGTGCAGGAAGTAATGGATTTGAGTGCTGTTGCTCACCTGTCGGCTATTAAGGGACGCATTCCTTTTGTAAACTTCTTCGATGGTTTCAGAACTTCCCATGAAATTCAAAAAATTGAAGTTATGGAATATGATGACTTGGAGAAAATGCTGGATAAAGAAGCTGTCGCTGAATTCAGAGCACGCAGCCTTAATCCTGATAACCCGGTTATCCGCGGGACCGCACAAAATCCTGATATTTATTTCCAGACTCGTGAAGCAGTAAATTCTTACTACGAAAAGTTACCTGAAGTAGTAGAACATTATATGAATGAAATCAACAAAATTACTGGCCGCAAATACGGCTTGTTCAATTACTACGGCGCTCCTGATGCTGAAAAAGTCATCATTGCCATGGGTTCAGCTACTGAGGCTATTCAAACTACAATTGAGCACCTGAATGCTAACGGTGCTAAGGTTGGCCTTTTGGTTGTGCATCTCTATCGCCCGTTCTCGGCTAAACATTTCCTGAGTGCTATGCCGAAGACAGTCAAAAAGATTGCTGTTTTAGACCGTACCAAGGAACCGGGCGCTTTCGGCGAACCACTATATCTTGACGTATGCAGCGTATATTATGCGCAGGAAACACGTCCCGTTATCGTTGGCGGACGCTACGGCTTAGGCTCGAAAGATATTACACCTTCCGATGTGCTGGCTGTTTTTGCTAACCTTGATGCGGTAGAACCGAAAAATAACTTTACGGTCAGTATTGTTGATGATGTTACCGGCAATTCTCTTGCTGTAACAGAAGAACTTGATACTACGCCTAAAGGCACCAAGGGCTGCAAATTCTGGGGCCTTGGTTCTGATGGTACTGTTGGTGCGAATAAGAGCGCTATCAAAATTATCGGCGACTATACAGACATGTATGCGCAAGGTTACTTCTCCTATGATTCCAAGAAATCGGGTGGTATCACTGTTTCTCACCTGCGCTTTGGACATGAGCCGATTCGCGCTCCGTACCTGATTAATTATGCTGATTTTGTAGCTGTCCATAACCAATCTTATGTCGACAAGTATGATGTTCTTGCCGGCTTGAAGAAGAATGGCACTTTCCTGTTGAACTGCCGCTGGAACGCAGAAGAACTGGAAGCCAATCTGCCGGCAGCTATTAAACGCTATATTGCCAAAAATAATATCAACTTCTACACGATTG
>CAYTOV010000167.1:0-2520 GCA_964439485.1 uncultured Acidaminococcales bacterium
AGGTCCAAAGAGGGACAGTGTCTAAAATTTTGACGCACTGCAGACTGTCCCCTTTAGACCACTTTCATCTCTCTTAATAATCAATCGGGCCTACTACTGTAAAGTCCTTAGCAAGCGCTTTGGCAAGTTCGTCGCCTGTGAGTGCATTTAAGGAAGCAACATTAGCCGGATCAATCTCACCATTATATGGGTGAACCAGTTTTGTTTTGTACAAAACGCCATTAGCAACAACCAGATATGCTTTCCATTCACTCCAATCCTTGCTGCCGTCACCGGCAAAATATATTGTTGACTTGTTCTCTGAATCCGTTCGCCAAGTCAAGCCACTACCTTTGTAAGTATCGCCAAAAGCCAATTCTATAATATAGTCTTCGACAGGCAAGAAACTGCCACCCAAGACTTCTTTCAATTCTCCGTTTAATTGAACGCCGCTACTTGTTTTTTTAGTTATGCCAGACAATGCTTTGATGGTCAAAATGAGGTTATTGGACTTTACTTCAGCCGTTGTGCCGCTGCCGGCAGCTACTTCATCATTATGTCCTTTGTGGCTACATGTTATTTTTCCATTGTTCGCAGTGTAAGTTCCGCCTGATGGGCAAGCCTGTTTGCCCGCATAATAAGGGTCATAACGTTCCTGGTCATCAATAAAAGTCTGTAAGGAAAGTGAACCATTTTTAATTAAAGCCATTTGATAAGTTTTGGCAAGCAAAGCTCTGCTGGCATAACACGCATTTTTGGCAGCTTCCTCACGTGCGGTTGTAATTCGCAATATTGCAATACCGGATAATACCGCTAAAATAGCAATAGTAACAATAAGTTCAACTAAAGTAAAACCTTTGCTGCCTCTCATGGCCCTTTCCCCTTTCGCTCGACCTTTGGTGCCAATCCGGTAATGCTAACCAGAAACCCTCATACAATAAGCACTTTTATTTTTACAAATTCCTTATTATATCCTACCGATTATCTTTGTATTCGTCTACGATTTTACCGATTTCGCATCTCTTTTACCGATATTTACCAAATTAAGCGAAGTGAAGCGCGGGGACGTTTATTTTGCTTCCTAAGTTGGGAAGCAAAATAAACGTCCCCGCGCTTCCTCACTCAAGAAAAAATAAGCGACCGCTTTGGTCGCTTATTTTTTCTTTGCCAGTTCTTTTTCCAACGCGATGGCGAGCGTATGCCAGGCGAGCACCGCACATTTGACGCGTACCGGCATTTTGGCGATGTTTTTCAGATAAGCAGCGGCTTCCAGCTCTTCCAACTGCCCTTCATCGTTGACCTTGCCAAGTATCATGTCGAGGAAAAGACGGGTTAGCCGCATTGCTTCTTCCACAGTCTTTCCTCCCAGCAGCTCAATCAGCATCGCCGTCGATGCCTGGCTGATGGCGCAGCCGTTGCCGGTATAGGCGATATCAGCGATAACGCCGTCTTTCAGGACCACCTGCAGTTTGATATCGTCGCCGCAGTTAGCGTTATGCCCATGCTCCGAGATTGTCGGGCAGGAGATTTCCCGTTTATTTGTTTTGTCGTTGTTATACTCCAGAATAATATCTGTGTACAGTTGGTTAACATCCATTAGTCCTTATACCCCATAGCAGCTCTTACTTTGCTCAGTTTGTCCAAGAAATAAGCTACTTCTTCCTCTGTATTATAGAAATAGAAGCTCGCCCGGCAGGTCGCGTTGACGCCCAGATAAATATGCAGTGGCTGTGCGCAGTGGTGCCCGGTGCGAATGCAGATTCCTGCCGCCGAAAGCAGCTCCGACACATCATGCGGATGCACATCATCAACCGTAAAAGCAACCAGCCCCGTTTTTTCTGCCGGATTGTCTGAACCGATAATCCTGATGTTTGGTATTTTCTTCATACCTTCGATAGCCAGGGTAACGAGTTTTTTCTCGTGTGCCTCAATTTCTTCAAAACCGATATTGTTCAAGTATTGAATCGCCGCCGCCAAAGAAACAGCCCCTTCGACATTCGGCGTGCCAGCTTCAAATTTCGTTGGCAGTTCGGCAAAAGTAGTAACCTGTTCTTCCACGCGGTCAATCATATCACCGCCCAGATTGAACGGCTCCATATCCTCCAGCAGAGCTTCCTTGCCGTAGAGCACTCCGATACCACCCGAAGCGCACATCTTGTGCCCAGAAAATACAAAGAAATCGCAGTCCAGATCCTGCACATCGACTTTCTGATGCGGTACGCTTTGCGCGCCGTCCAGCACAACCACTGCGCCGTGTTGATGAGCAAGGTTGATCAATGGTTTCGGGTCGAAGACAAGGCCAAGTACATTGCTGACCTGAGCAAATGCCACGATTTTAGTTTTAGCGTCAATCTTCGCGAAATCTTCTTCTTTAAACTTACCGGTTTCTTTGTCAATATAGATATAATCCAGCACGGCACCGGTCTTTTGAGCAACTCGCTGCCAGGTAACCAGATTAGCGTGATGCTCGGCAACGGTGATGACGATGCGGTCGCCTTTTTGCAAATGCGTTTCACCATAGGAACGGGCAATCAGATTCAG
>CAYTOV010000168.1:0-2470 GCA_964439485.1 uncultured Acidaminococcales bacterium
TCCTTCTTCAAATTATTATATTCTTTTTTAGGCACGATGATAACTGAATCATCAGATTCCCGCAAATCATCTATGACAACATATGGCATAATATTTTTGCTTGTCCAGCTATAAGCCTGCGGTCTGAAACTATCCACCTTATTGCTCGGCAACAGTTTAACAATCTTCTTGTCAGAATAAAAGACAGCGGAGGTTGAATAGTCGCCGTAACTAGCTATTACCAGCTTATCCGGGTATTCTTTTTTGAGTCCTAAAGCTATTTCTTTGGCCGACCGAAGATCTGTAAGAGGTACGCAAACATTGCGCACCAAGACGAGATTAAACGCGACAGCGGTCAACGCTATCCCCATAATTACAACTTTCCTGTTGCCAAGCATATAATAGTAGACGCAGCCAACCATGCCTATAACAGCCACCGCCAGCAGCTGCCATTCGGAATGTACATCAAATTGCTTAGTTCTGTCCACCCAAAAAGCCGCACCTACCAGCAAAAGATAAAAGGAAAAATTATATAACAAAGTATTTCCTAAAGTGGAATTCTTGCTTTTAGTGTCAAGCCATCCGCCTACAAGCAAAGCCAAAGGAAACAACATAGGATAAGTATAAGTCAGATATTTCGTTGCCATGTTTTGGAAGAAAAAGAAAATTGTAAAAGCCCAGATGAGCAAGAATTTCTCCTGACTTGGCGGTTTTACCCATTTGCCGGCAGTTCGGCAATAGTGTTTGATTGTCGCTGGCAATAGACCAACCCAAGGGAAAAGGCTTAATAAAAGCACTAGTGTGTAAAAGTAAATTACATTATCGCGTGGATGCTCTGAAACTGTAGCACGCAAAAAGTTGTGCGTGCCGAAGAATACATTGATGAAATCAGCACCGTGGGTCAGGTACATAGCCAGATACCAAGGAACCGCGATTGCCAAAAATAGCATTGCTCCAGAAAACAACTTCATGTTTTTTAACTCACGCCAGGAATTTTCTGTCAGCAAGAAAAGAAAAATAATCAAGCCAGGCAGTAAAAACCCGATTGGTCCTTTAGTCAAGGTCGCTAAAGCACAAAAGATATAGGTTCCATAATAAAACTTGCTATTATGCTCACGATAGCCCAGATAGAAGAAAAGAAGGGCCGCATTAAAAAACAAAAACAATACGGAGTCAGTGATAATTGATTTACTGATCAAAAAGAATTCCAGAGATGATGCCAACACAACAGCACTCAAGAAACCTGCTTTCTCTGAATAAAGTTTCTTACCGCCGAAAGCAGCCAACGCCACTGCTAAAACACCAAATACAGCTGGGAAAAAACGAGACGCAAACTCAGTAAACCCGAAAACCTTGTAAGCAATTGCCGTCAGCCAGTAAAACATAACAGGCTTGTCATACCAATAGTTTCCATAAATTTGCGGTGACAGCCAATCGCCGCTCTGCACCATTTCTTTAGCCGTCAAAGCATAATTGGATTCAACGCTGTCAGTGATCAGCAACGAACCATTGTAAGCAAAAAGTAATATGAATACCAAAAGGTAAAGTCCAAACCAGTATTTCTTAGGCATAAAATAATCCTCCTCCAAGATAAAATCGTCCACTTTTATAGATAATATACAGGACGAGGATGAAAATCAGCTGAAAACAGAAAACCGGTACTGCAAAAACTCAAAATGAGATAATGCGGTACCGGTTTTACTAATTTATTTTTCTTTAAAATTCAAGGGCAGCTTCACCACAAAACTACTGCCAACATTCAAAGTACTGCTTACTGAAATATTGCCATGATGCTTTTTAACGATGAGCTTGGCTATCGGCAGTCCTAAGCCAAATCCGCCATTAGTACGTGTGCGGGCCTTATCAACGCGATAAAATCTTTCGAATATTCTGGTCTGATCTTCCACCGTCATGCCAATGCCCTCATCGGTTATAGTTATGACTGCTTTTCTTTCTTCTTTTCTCAAGCTTAAGAAAACTTTCTTGCCCTCTTCGGTATATTTTACAGCGTTGTCAACTAATATAGTAATCAATTGCATCAGCATACGCCGGTCAGCAAAAATATCTATTTTTTCCTCAGGCAATTCCCAGGAAAAATGAACACCCTTTGTTTCAGCTAAATAATTTAAACTGAGTAAAGTTTGTTCAATTTCATCAGTTAGGCAAAACCACGATAAATCCAGTCTCCAGGCCTTACTATCTCCACGTGCCAATGTCAGTAAGTTTTCTACAAGATTATTCATCTTTTTGGTTTCATACTTAATATCTTTAACAACACGCAGTGCGAAATCGCTGTACTTAGTTTCTTTATCACCGCTAAGAGCATCTGCTGCCATTGTGAGGACAGTCATAGGCGTACGCAGCTCATGGGAAGCATCAGCGACAAATTCCTTCTGTTGCTGAAAAGCTATCTTAATTGGTTCTAAGTTTTTCCCCGCTAAATAATAGCCAATATAGCCTGCAATCGCTAAGAACAATAAAACTAAAAGAA
>CAYTOV010000169.1:0-2436 GCA_964439485.1 uncultured Acidaminococcales bacterium
AAATACAGCTTTTAGCCGCTGACAGTGCTTTTTGAACGGCGAAATCAAAGGCTTAGGGCTATGGAGGAAGAAAAATGACGGATAAAAGATTTTTGATCATTGCTGATGATTTTACCGGGGCCAATGATACAGGCGTACAAATAAAAAAGCATGGACTAGCGGCAAGCGTACTGCTAAAAACTGATGACTTGTCTCAGTCACAGGGTTCAGTTGTCCTCGACACAGAATCACGTGTCATTCCTGCGGAAGATGCCTATGAAAAAGTTAAAGCAGCTTTACAGGAAGCCTTGAAAGAAGGCGAGTATGAATTTTTGTACAAAAAGGTTGATTCAACGCTGCGAGGCAATATCATTGCGGAATTAAAAGCCATGATTGAAGTTTTCAAACCTGAACTGGTTGTCTTTGCACCGGCGTTCCCAAAAGCTGGACGGACTACGGAAGATGGTATTCAAAAGGTTAATGGTACCCCGCTTTTAGAGACAGAGATGGTACGTGATCCACGCAACCCCATAGCTTATGATAATATTGTAAAATTGTTGTCTGAAGGGCTGAATGTTTCCGTTACTCATCATGATCTGGAAGAAGTACGCAGAGACAATCTGACTTTAGCAAATGTCTATCATACCTTTGATGCGGTTTATACGTCTGATATGCAGATGATTGCTAAAAGTGTCATCGAAAATAATAAACGTACTTTGTGGATAGGTTCAGCTGGTTTGGCCGAAGGCTTTTTTGCGGAAAAATATCCTAATTATCCGGTGCTTGCTATCATGGGCAGCGTCAGCGAAAGCAGCATGATGCAGATGGAATATGCGCACAAACACCATGTTCCAATCATTGAAATTGACATGAAAGCTATTCTTGATGGTGCTGATTACCAAGTTTATGCTGAAGAAGCAGTAAATATGATAAAAAGCGGCAGCGATCTTATTTTAACGGCTGCGCGCACAAAAAATGACTACCAGCAGGTACTGGACTATGCAAAACAAAAGAATATTTCAGGAGCGGACGTATCTGCTCTGACGAAAGAAACTATTGGCAAGCTTGCCCATGCCATACTTGAACAAGTCAAAGTTTCAGGTCTATTTATGACTGGCGGTGATACAGCGATTTCTGTAATTAATCGTTTGGGAGCGCAAGGTTCCAGGATAGATTCGGAAGTTTTAACAGGTTTTGTCCTATCACGTTTGCAGGGCGGAGCTAATGATGGACTGCCGATAATCACCAAGGCAGGAGCTTTCGGTGGCTTGAAAGATGTATACTATTGCATTTACCGCATGAAGGAATTATCAGCTTAGGAGGCTTTGGCAGTGAAAAATAAATATGTTGGTATAACTATGGGCGATCCTGCAGGTGTAGGGCCGGAAATAGCCTTAAAAGCTATAGAAGAGCATAGTGAATTTAAAAACAGTACTATCATTTATGGCAGCTATGATATATTGAAGTATTATCATGAGTTGCTTCATATTTCAACACCGATGGTGAAAATTGAAAGCCCGGAACATTTCCAAAATGATAAAATAAATGTTATCTCTGTAATAGACCTTTCATTTAAAGACCTGGAAATCGGGAAGGTATCGGCAATTGCCGGTGATGCCGCTTACCGGTATGTCGAAAAGGCAATAAGCGATGCTTTGGCTGGTGAAATATCGATTGTAACAACCGCACCTTTGAATAAAGAGGCCTTGCATAAAGGCGGACATAATTTCGACGGTCATACGGAGATATTCGCGACACTTACCAACACCAAGAAATATACGATGATGCTCTGGAGTGAACAGCTTTCAGTAGTACATACATCTACCCACTGTTCCTTGCGTGAGGCATGCAATCGCGTGACTAAAGCGCGTGTTCTCGAATGCATTTACCTGGCAAAAGAGGCGCTGGAAAAACTGGGCATTGAAAAACCGCGCATTGCCGTTGCTGGTTTAAATCCTCACAGCGGTGAGGCCGGAATCTTTGGGACTGAAGAAATTGACGAAATTACTCCGGCAATTGAGGCAGCGCAAGAAGAAGGAATTACGGTGGAAGGACCTGTACCGCCTGATACCGTGTTTTTAAAAGCCTACCAAGGCAAATATGACATCGTTGTAGCAATGTATCACGACCAAGGCCATATACCTATGAAAATGATTGCCTTTGACACCGGTGTTAATGTTACATTGGGCTTGCCGATCATTCGCACTTCCGTGGACCATGGAACGGCATTTGACATTGCCGGTCAAGGAATAGCGAAAGTTGACAGTATGTATTACGCTCTTAAATTAGGCAAGAAATTCTTGGGCGAATAAGAAATATCAGTATTTGTTTGCTAAGAAAAGAAGAAAATACTTAAGATATAAATTGTTTAATTAGTAATTAACAGAGGCATTTGCAAAAACATTGCAAATGCCTCTGCTGCTTATTTGTAAGTTTGTCATAAAAAGTTTCCAATCT
>CAYTOV010000170.1:0-2436 GCA_964439485.1 uncultured Acidaminococcales bacterium
CATGATGCATAATGGCCGCATACTGATCGACTTGGCAGGGCGCGAAAAAGAGAATTTAACAATTCCTGACTTGCTTGCGATGTTTGAGAAGGCCAGCGGCAATCAACTTGATAATGACAGAATGCTTTTAGGTTAAGATACTAAATTTCAGGACCCTTTATACAGGCAGTTTTTACTGCTTGGTATAGAGGGTCCTTTTTATTTCTGAAATAACACAATCTTAAACAGTTCTTAACACTGCCTTAACAACGAGCCTGATCTCGTTTGCTATAATGTCAGCAAGAAAGAAATACTAAATAGGCGGTGGCAGACAAAAATGAAGAGTTGGAAAAAAACATTGGCGGTTATATGTGTTGGGGCAATGACCCTTGCTTTGGCAGGCTGCGGTGCAGATAATACCAAGAAGGTCAGTGATGGCGGCAAGGTTAAGATTGAGTATTGGCATGTAGCTTCAGAAAGCTTTGGCGGTACGACCGTTAAAGAACTGGTGGCAGATTTTAACAAAACGCATCCGAACATTGAAGTGGTAGAAAAGTACAATCCTGATATGTACAAAGGCCTGACGCAGAATTTGCAGGCAGCCATGGCTTCAGGTAAAAATCCGGATGTTGTCCAGATGGGCTGGAGCTATCTGAACTATGCGGCTGAAAACCTGAAATACACCGATATTCCGAAGATGATCAACGAAAAGGTTCCGGCAGACAAAGATTTCTTAGAGAAAAATTACCTGCCTAACGTATTGGCTCTAGCACAGACTGATGATGGCAAACAAATAGGTATACCTTATTCTGTCAGCGTTCCGGTCTTATTTTATAATCCGGAAGTATTTGAAAAGGCTGGTCTTGATCCGAACAACCCTCCAAAAACCTGGGCTGAGGTCCAGAAAGCAGCTAAACAAATCAAAGAGAAAACCGGTATCATGGGCTTTTTCATGCAGGAATATGCAGATAACTGGGCGCAGCAGGCTTTGATAGAGTCTAACGGCGGCAAAATGCTGAAAAAAGAGAACGGCAAAACCAAAGCAGCTTTTGACAGCCCAGAAGCTGCGGACGCCTACCAACTGCTTGCTGATATGGTAAAAGACGGCAGCGGACTGCATGCAACTAATGAAGAAGGTTTCCAAGCCTATCTGAGTGGTAAACTTGGTATGGTCTGCACAACCATCGGTAAGAGAGCAAACTTTGAAAAAAGTGCTAAGTTCAAAGTAATGGTAGCGCCATTCCCGGTATTTGACGGCAAGCAACTGCAAGTACCAGCTGGCGGCAACTTCCTGATGGTATTCTCTAAAGATGACGCGAAACAAAAAGCAGCATGGGAATTTATTAAATACTTAGAGTCACCGGCTGCTCTGGCAAAATGGAGCACAGGTACAGGTTATCTGCCACCACGCAAGGATGTTGAGCAAGATCCTAACGGTTTTAAAAAGATGATCGAAGAAAACAAAAATATCCAGGCAGCTCTTTCCACGATGCCGAATCTTGTTAAATGGGCAAGCTTCCCAGGTGCCAACGGTCTGCAAGCTGAACAAATGCTGATAGATGTCCGTGATGTCATCCTGAGCGGCAAACAGACAGCAGCTGAAGCACTGCATACAACTGCTGAGAAGGTTAATAGCATACTGTAAGGACGGAACGAAGTATCTGCAGGATGCTGCCAAAGTGCAGCATCCTGTTTTTAAAAAGCGAGGGATCACGAGTGCAGAAAGCAAGAATACCTGCTTTGTTCTTTTTATTACCGGCAGCGGTAATATTTTTAATATTTTTCTACTGGCCTTTGGCACAGAATTTATATTTAAGCTTTTTTCAATGGAACATGGTAAGCCCGCAAATGAAATTTGTCGGTATTGCCAATTATCTTGAAGTTCTTGGCAGTATGGAACTTTTGAAAAATTTGGGAAATACGCTGATGTTTATCATCGTACTCTTAATTCTGAATTTTCTTCTGCCGTATTTATATTCTTATATTCTGGGACATTTAGTAAAAAAGTATAACTTTTTCTATAGATCGGCACTGTTTTTGCCTAGTACGATTTCTTTGGCCGTTTCCAGTATTCTCTTTTTGTGGATCTATAATCCGCTGGCAGGGCCTTTAAGCATAATCCTCAGTGGTTTTGGCCTGGAGTCACCAAGGTGGTTCAAGGAAAACATTCTGGTAATCATAGCGCTTAGCACAATCATCGGGTGGAAAGTTTTTGGCTATAACCTGATTGTCATGCTGGCGGCAATGGTTGCCGTACCAAAAGAAATGATTGAAGCGGCCAAACTGGAAAACGCATCGGACTGGCTGATTTTCAAGAAAATCATTTTGCCAATGACAGCACCAACCGCTGTTTATGTTTTTACCATTACGGTTGTTTTTGGCCTGCAGTATGTGTTGGTACCGGTAAATATGCTGACGCAGGGAGGACCGGACCAAGGAAGTTCGAATCTTGTCTAT
>CAYTOV010000171.1:0-2416 GCA_964439485.1 uncultured Acidaminococcales bacterium
TTGGCGAAGCAGAATTCGCGAATGCTAAGGCATTGCAAGCAGAAAAGAAACCATACCAAGTTAAAAGCAAGGAAGAATTGCAGAAAACGCTGACGCCTTTGCAGTATGAAGTTACGCAGAATAGCGCGACCGAGGCTCCCTTCCAAAATGAATATTATAACAATTTCAAGGAAGGCATCTACGTTGATATTACTACCGGAGAGCCTCTCTTTGTGTCGACCGACAAATTTGAATCAGGCTGCGGCTGGCCGAGTTTCTCGAAACCAATCAATTCTGATTTAGTACAGGAATTAAAAGATAGTACCCTTGGGATGCAGCGGATTGAAGTCAGAAGCAAAAAGGGAAACGCTCACCTCGGACATGTTTTCCCGGATGGGCCTATTGAGCAGGGCGGTCTGCGCTACTGCATCAATAGCGCCTCGCTGCAGTTTATACCGAAAGACGAAATGGCAGCAAAAGGCTACGGCTACCTGCTGCCGTTAGTGGAGAAAAAATAGAAGAGTAATTTGACCTTTGGTGATTTTTCAGAGACGAACTATAGCAAAAGGAGCACAGGCATGAATGCCTGTGCTCCTTTTTGTTATGCAATTTAGTTTAACTGATCATTAATAATAGTTAACGCCGCTTTGGGATAGGACTGGATCATCAATCTTATTCCAGATGAGCTTAGAGATCAAAGCCATATCATTAAACACCAAAGCATTGTTATCATCATAGCCACGATTTTCATCAGGTACGTCTGCCGTCATAATACACAGAACATAATCTCGATTACGTCCAAAGATGATACCGCAGTCATGAATCGCATTGCCAAGCTCGCCGGTCTTGTGCGCTATGCGCAGGTCATGAGGCAGGTTGCCAGGGATGCGTTCGTTCCATTGTTGACGGCACAAAATGCCGATCATTTCTTTACTGCTCTTTGAGTCAACTAACTTGCCTTGGTAAAGAAGTTCATAAAAATGAGCCATATCTTTTGGTGAAGTCCAGTTGTCGCGGCCAGCCTTGGCAGCAGCAGAGTCTAACATCTTTCTGCCGAGAACCGTATCGGTACAGCCGATATTCTTTATAAAACCGTTAACGCGGTCATAACCGATTTTGTCAATTAACAGGTTGGTAGCGGTATTATCGCTGACCACGATCATTTGTTCTATCAGCTGGCGTACCGTAACTTTGGTGCCATCAGGAACTTTATCCAAGGAGCCCCATGCTCTTTGGTCTGCTTTGTGGATGATAACCTGTTCGTTAAAGTCCAGCTTACCTTCCTTTTTCAGTTGGTAAGCTTCGCCCATAATGTAAACCTTGATTAAGCTTGCTGAACGTTGACGCATAGGGTTCAGATAAGCTTCCTCTCCGGTTTTGAGGTCGCGTACCAGAATAGAATACTTGGTGGTCTGAGTCTTGCAGGCCGTTTTGATTTCTTGGTCAATCCAATCTGCTGTCACGAAATTACTTTCGGCAGCATTAGCAGTGCCGGCTAAGGAGGTAAAACAACCAATAGCTGCCAATGCCAGTGATAATACTGCATTTTTGATGTTCATTGCTAAGACTCCTCTCAAATTATTGTAAAGCATATAATACACATTTGTAATTATAGCACTTAATTCACAATTAGTTCACAACTGTCCCCATATTCCCAAAATAAATCTGGGCAAACATTGATTAACGCTTAAATACCCTTTGTTTTGGGTGTAGAACAGAAGCAGCCACTCTGTTTTTGCCTCGTGCCGATAATATGGACAAACGGGAAAAGTTTGAAAATTCTGGCAGGAATGGAGAAGTTAATAGCGAAACCTTCAAATAAACGTACTGATTAATTATAGCTAATGAAAAGAAAAAAATAATTTGCAGTACAAATTTTAGCTGTAATTTTCGAAGCCTAATGGTTTGTCTGATGTAGCAATTTGGTGACAGAAAAGAGGAGATGGTACTGTGCAAGACACAAAAAATCTTAATCATTCGAAATATTACATAGTAGGCAAAGCTATTGTTTTTGCAACTAAAGCACATGCTGGTCAGAAGAGAAAGGGAACAGATATACCATATATTACGCACCCGCTGGAGGCAGCAATCATAGTTGCAACGATGACTGATGATCCTAATATAATCGCTGCGGCTATTTTGCACGATGTTATGGAAGACGCGAAGATAAAAAAAGAAGAGTTGTTGAGGGAGTTTAATGATATAATTTGTGATTTGGTGGCGGGTGAAAGCGAAAATAAGAGAGAGGATCTTCCTGCAAGCGAAACGTGGGTTGTGCGAAAACAGGAAACCCTAGAGCATTTAAAGCAAGCGGAATTGCCCTCTAAATTGGTAGCTCTGGGTGATAAGCTATCTAATATTCGTGCTATGAGAAACGATTATGAACTATACGGAGATGAATTATGGGACCGGTTTAATCAGAAAGATTCGAATAAGC
>CAYTOV010000172.1:0-2383 GCA_964439485.1 uncultured Acidaminococcales bacterium
AATTAATATACTTGTCGATGAACCGTTTTGGGTATATACTGTTACTATTAACTGTATAGTTTTTTATATATTTTGCATTAAAAAAGAAGATACGCATGAAAAATAGAAAGTGGCTACGGCCGTTAAGAGGTATATTTAAGTGAAAACATATGTAGTAGCATTTGCTATAGCATTATTCACGAGTTGGATTTTAACTCCTTATGTTAAAAATCTTGCATTTAAGATCGGAGCAGTAGATAAACCTGATCCACGTAAGGTTCATAAAGGCATCATGCCACGACTTGGTGGATTGGCAATTTTTGTAGGCTTTTTGATTGCAGTGCTTTCAACTGTAACCATGTCAAGAGACTTGTTTGGTATTTTAACAGGAGCTTTCGTCATCCTGATCGTAGGTATTTTGGATGATGTCTACCAGCTGCCGGCAAAAGTAAAATTGCTAGGCCAGATAGTCGCAGCTGCAGTCCTGATTTTTTTTGGCATACAGATTGAATGGCTGAATAATCCTTTTGGTGGTTATTTTTATCTTGACTATCTGTCCATCCCGATAACTATCTTCTGGGTGGTAAGTTTTACCAACGTTGTGAACCTGATGGATGGGCTTGATGGCCTGGCAGCAGGTGTTTCGGCTATTGCGTCAGTGACAATCATTCTTGTCGCTTTGCAGCAGGGATATTATACTGTTGCAGTTATGACAGCAGCCCTGGCAGGCGGTATCATCGGTTTTATCCGCTACAACTTCAATCCGGCTACCATCTTTATGGGAGATACCGGTAGTATGTTTATAGGTTACATTCTTGCAGCTATTTCTATCCTGGGTGCTGTGAAAAGTGCGACCACGATTGCTTTGATCGTGCCAGCTATAGCGTTGGGGCTTCCTATCATGGACACTGCTTTTGCGATAATTCGCCGCCATCTTAACGGCAAACCTATTTTCAAACCGGATAAAGGTCACTTTCATCATAGGTTGCTGGCTATGGGACTTACGCAAAGACAGGCTGTTATGTTGATGTATCTTATCAGTGCAGGCCTTGGACTAAGTGCCATCCTGCTGACTGAGATAGACGGAATTTATGCTGTTTTGCTGGTATCAGCTATTATTGCTGGTGTATGTTTTTGTGCGAAAAAAATCGGTATCTTGAACGACCGTTAATAAAAAATGTCAGGAGAGTCTGTAGTGAAAAAACTTAAAGTCATGGCAGTTTTTGGAACGCGCCCCGAAGCAATCAAGATGTGCCCGGTAGTTTTGGAAATGAAAAAGTATCCGGATCTTATTGAGCCGGTTGTTGCCGTTACGGCACAGCACAGAGAAATGCTTGACCAGGTGCTGCATCTTTTTGGCATTGTCCCAGACTATGATTTGAATATAATGACAAAAGGCCAGACTCTTTACGATGTCACTCGCCGCGCCCTGGAAGGATTGGGTTCTGTTCTTGCAGAAGCAAAACCTGATATAGTACTGGTGCACGGAGATACAACTACAACCTTTGTAGGAGCACTGGCGTCTTTTTATGCTCAGATAGCTGTCGGACATGTCGAGGCAGGTCTGCGCACAGGTGATAAATATTCACCATTTCCAGAGGAAATGAACCGCAAATTGACGGGATCTCTGGCGGATTTTCATTTTGCTCCTACTGCTATTTCTAAAGAAAATCTTTTGCGGGAAAATATTGATGCTGCCAAGATATTTATCACAGGAAATACTGTAATTGATGCTTTGGTAAAAACGGTAAATCCTGCTTATCGCTTCTCTGACGATACTCTCCACGATATACTGAACAGCGGTGGACGTCTTATTCTGGTGACCACACATCGCCGGGAAAATCTTGGCGCACCGATGCGTCAGGTTTATCAGGCACTGAAAGAGGTCATTCTTACTCATCCTGATGTAAAAGCAATCTTCCCGGTGCATAAAAATCCAAAAGTACGGGAAATAGTTGAACAGGAACTTGGTCATCTTGACAGGGTACATCTGATAGAACCACTCGACTATGAGCCTTTTGCCAATTTGATGGCCAAAGTTGATATAGTACTTACCGATTCCGGCGGTATCCAGGAGGAAGCACCGGCACTCGGCAAGCCAGTCCTGGTATTGCGCGATACGACAGAACGTCCTGAAGCAGTTGAAGCCGGTACAGTAAAATTAATTGGGACAGCTTATGAAGATGTTCTTCAAGAAACAAATAAGCTGCTTGATGACGAAAAGTATTACAGACAGATGGCTGATGCCTGCAATCCTTATGGTGATGGCAAAGCTTCAGAACGCATAGTAAAGACAATACTGGCAGCTTACGGATACCCTGTAGAAAAGCTGACAGAATTTTTGTCTGCAATTTAGAAAAAAAGGTTGTCAAATAAGTGTTTTTTTATTAAAATGTAGTTGTTA
>CAYTOV010000173.1:0-2360 GCA_964439485.1 uncultured Acidaminococcales bacterium
GCCAAGATAAAGACGTTCATTGGAATAAGGCTCTGGTACATATTCTTTTTTGCAGTGCGGGCAAATAACGCGTACAAGACGTTGTGCTATAACACCACGCACCGAGGAAACAACAAGAAAAGGCTCAACCCCCATATCAAGAAGTCTGGTAATAGCGCCTGCTGAATCATTAGTATGCAAAGTACTGAAAACCAAATGGCCTGTTAAGGCCGCATTTATCGTTATTTCGGCAGTTTCTTTGTCACGCACCTCACCGACCATGATAACGTTAGGGTCTTGACGAAGAATAGTTCTCAAGCTGTTGGCAAAAGTTAGTCCTGCTTTATTATTGACAGCTACCTGGTTAACGCCCAGTATCCTGTATTCCACAGGATCTTCTACTGTAATAATGTTTTTCGTCGGGCTGTTAACATGCATAAGAGTCGAATATAAAGTTGTTGATTTACCGCTGCCGGTAGGTCCTGTTACCAGAACACAGCCATATGACTTGGTAATCAAATCATTATACATTTGCATGTTTTTCTCTGAAAAACCAAGGTCCTTCAGCGCTATAGCCATAGCACTCTTGTCTAGAATCCTCATTACAACCTTTTCACCTAAAATAGTTGGCAAGGTTGAAACACGAATATCTATCTGTTTGCCTTTTTCCAATATATTAATGCGCCCATCCTGTGGCAGGCGTTTCTCAGCTATATCCATATCAGCCATAATTTTTATGCGTGATAAGATAGGGGCCTGTGTATTCTTTGGAAAAGAAATTACTTCCCGCAAAACACCGTCCACACGAAAACGTACCCGCAGGTTATCCTCCTGAGGCTCGATATGAATATCACTGGCACGATCACGTACTGCCTGCTGAATAAGCGAGTTTACAATGCTTATTATCGGTGCATTTTCTATGGTATCCTCAACATCATGAGCTGCGCTGGTAACAATTTCATCATCTTTTAGCTTACTGACAGCAGATTCAACGCGACCCTGCACTCCATAATTATTGTTGATTCCCATGGAAATGTCTTTGGATTCTGCTAGCAGCGGTAATACTTCCAAACCGCTGACCATGCGTACATCATCGATTGCATAAAAATTGGTTGGATCAGACATAGCAACAAACAGCCGCGCACCCTCTTTACGAACCGGAAGAATATTATAGCGTTCGGCTAAAAAGAGAGGCACAGCGGCAATAGCATCCTTTTCAATTTGTTCTTCACTCAAGGTTACATACTTAATCGAAAGCTGTTTTTCAAGGGTTTTGAGAATCTCTCGTTCTGTTAAATAGCCTAGCGAAACAAGTGTTTCGCCTAAGCGTCTTCCGCTGGATTTCTGTTCGTTAAGCGCGTGTTCCAATTGCGTAGAAGTAATACTTCCCGTATCAACAAGAATTTCCCCTAAACGTTTCCTTCTGACAACCACGTTGCCACCCCCAAAAATTATTCCTTCTTTTTCTGCTAACCATACAAATAAAAATTTAAAACGCAAATATCCACTTATAATTTGGAATGATTTGCACAAATTTCCTATAATTATTTACCTTTTCCACTAAGTATACTATAATGAAGCTACGGTATCAATAAGAATGATACGAGGAGGAATATCGATGCAATCTTCTGCCAAAAATAGTGATAAATTTGCCAGTGTCATGGTGGCAGCTTTTTTGATTATGGGGTCTACTCATTTTGCCTGTAGATATGACATTGGAACTGTCATAGAGAGCTTCTTCCAAAAGGCTTCTGCCGAAACCATAATGCCGCAAGATTCTTCAAATGATTCTTCGGCAGCCAATGCAGCACTATCAGAACAAGGAATAATAAGCAAGTCTATTGTACGCAATCCTTTTCTGATGCCAGTTTCTGCAACGCCTAATCTTACTCAACCTGCCCAGACATTTGCTAGCTCCGTGAATTCTTATGTTCCATCTAAAAGTGTTGCGCCAGTCGTTCCGGCTGAACCACAGTTGCGAGGCATTATCAGTAAGGGTGGTAAATCTTTTGCCATTATTGAATATCAGGGAGTAAGCAACTATTATTCAGCAGGTCAAAGTGTCGGCAATTATACTATAAGCAATATAAACTCAAAATCAGTTTCCCTCTCTGGTTCTGCAAACTCTTTGGACCTTTACGTGGGGGGTAATGATAGATGATAAGATTTAAACATAGCACAGTTGCTCTTGTATCCTCACTATTTTTTTCACTTTGCTCCCTAACACCGGTTTTTGCAGCAGATAATGTAACCATGAGTATTAAAGATGGTGAAATACGTGATGTATTAACTGCTTTATCAAACCTTGGCGAACAAAGCATTGTTACTGATGAGACTGTTAAAGGGAAAATTTCTATCTCCTTTGACAATGTCCCCTTTGA
>CAYTOV010000174.1:0-2352 GCA_964439485.1 uncultured Acidaminococcales bacterium
CGTTGGCAAACCAAAGGTGACATTCATCAAGGAACGGCTGTCTTTATCAGCATAGCCGCGGAAAAAGTCCGGATGAGCATCTATCACATCATAAACTAGCTTAGCCTTCTCTTCATTGCGTCTGGCCATAACTTCCAGGCCGCCTTGCGCCTTCAACCATTTAGCAACTTTGCCGACAATATATATACCAAATACAGGCGGTGTATTATACAAAGAATTGTTTTCCATGTGAACCTCATAGTTCAACATAGTCGGCAATGCTTTGTCACGACCTGCTAGATAACTTTTGCGGGCAATTACTACAACAACACCGCCAGGTCCTATGTTCTTTTGTGCTCCGGCATAGATTAGAGCAAATTTGGAGGCATCAATAGGGCGGCTTAAAATGTCTGAAGACAAGTCTGCTATTAGCGGAATCTCGCCCGTTTCCGGGTAATCCATAAATTCAGTACCCTCTATGGTGTTGTTGCCTGTAATATGTACATACGCGAGGTCATCTGAATACGAAAGCTCCTCTGGACGAGGTACGCGATTGTATTTGTTTTCCTTGCTGCTGAACAATATGCTGGTTTCACCGACTTTTTGTGCTTCTTTCATTGCCTTGTCAGAAAACGTACTGGTTATGACATAACCGCCTTTTTTGCCAGGAGTAAGAAAATTCATCGCAACCATAGAAAATTGCAGGCTCCCACCGCCGCCAAGGAATAAAACACAGTAATCGTCACCAAGACCAAGCAATTCTTTTATGTCTGCCTCAGCCTCAGCGTTAACTTTCTCATAAGCCGGTGACCTATGGCTCATTTCGAGAATTGACATACCGGTTTCTTGAAAATCAAGAAGTTCCTCCTGAACTTCTTTTAACACTTCCAAAGGCAGTACAGCTGGTCCTGCACTAAAATTATATATTCTTGCCATCAGATGTCGTCTCCAATCAAATGTACAACCATTGCATCCCTGAGTTTAGGTTCGAACCAAGTCGATTTTGGCGGCATAATCATGCCTGAATCCGCAATTTCCATCAACTGGTCCATAGATGTAGGATACATGGCAAACGCAACTTTGTATTCACCACTGTTAACCTTTTTCTCTAGCTCACCAATACCTCTGATTCCGCCGATAAAAGCAATTCTCTCATCAGTACGTGGATCGTTAATCCCAAGTAAAGGAGCCAGCAAGTTTTCCTGCAGAACTGTTACATCCAAGCACCCAACCGGATCATTGTCATCATAAATTTCTGGTTTAGCTGTCAATGTATACCATTTGCCAGCAAGATACATGCCGAATTGATGCAGTTTTGCAGGCTTTTTATTTTCAGCGATATTTTCCTCAACAATAAATTTTTCATGTACCTTTTCGAGAAATTCTGCTTCTGACATACCGCACAAATCTTTCACTACGCGGTTATAGTCAAGAATGCACATCATATTATCCGGGAAAATTACAGCAAGGAAATAATTATACTCTTCTTGACCTGTATGACCAGGACGCTCTTTCATAGCATCAGCAACCCGCATGGCAGCAGCTGAACGATGGTGTCCATCAGCGATATAAAGAACAGGAACTTCAGAATATAGTCTGGTAACTTCAGCAATGGCAGCATCATCCGAAATCACATAAAGCGTGTGTCTGATGCCATCTTCCGCAACAAAATCGTATTCCGGTCTTTGCGTTAGAAGAATGTTCTCCATAAAATCATCAATTTCTCTCTTGTTTCTGCAGGTCAAGAAAACAGAACCTGTCTGGGCCTCTGTAACAGTGATATGGTCAACCCTGTCTTGTTCTTTATCATGTCTGGTCAATTCATGTTTCTTGATAACATTATCTCTATACTCCTGCACGGAGGCACAGGCAACAAGACCAACCTGCACATGCCCGTTCATTTCCTGTCTGTAGAGGTAATAGCACGGTTTTTCATCAATTTTCATCTGGCCGGAAACTATATACTTTTTCAGGTTCTCTTTTGCTTTCTCATATACTTCTCTACTATGAGAATCAATACCCGGAGATATAGTAGCTTCAGATTTTGTAACGCTCAGAAAACTGAGCGGATTATCCTTTAGAATAGCCCGTGCTTCTTCTGTGTCCATGACATCATAGGGTAAAGATGCTATTTGAGCAGCTAATTCCGGCAAAGGACGTAATCCCCTGAACGGTCTGATTTGTGACATGAGTAATCCCCCTGACTAATTATGATAAAAAAGAACAAAAAGGCCCTGTGCCAGGCCAAATGTTATTCCTATTTTACATTTACAGCACAAAAAACACAATACCAATAATTGTACATTTTTAACAAAACATTACTACAGATTTCTATTCCCCGTGAAAATTCTCTAAATCTCTTTCACCAGCAAA
>CAYTOV010000175.1:0-2341 GCA_964439485.1 uncultured Acidaminococcales bacterium
ATGAAGCCAACCTTGACCCAAGGCAGATTTATTTCGTCAATCAGATTATCAACTATATCGTGAAAAACGGCATGATGAAGGATCTGAGGGTTTTGCAAGGCAGTCCATTTACAGACAAAGGCAGCGTCGTCGAAGTGTTTGACGATATGAATTTGTGGCTTGGCATTCGTCAGGCGATTGATACGATTAATAAGAACGCTGCGGCATAAAATGAGATAATTGCTATTTTGCTTGAGGAGGGGAGTAACCACTATGAGTAAAGTTGAATATAAGGACATAATTGCTTTTCATCCAGGCTATTATGTTAAAGACATTATTGAAGATTTAAAAATGAATCATTGTGAATTTGCTAAAAGGCTGGAAATTACAGATAAGACGCTTAGTAAGTTATTAAGTGGCGAAGCGCCTATGTCTAGAGAAATAGCCCAAAAAATGTCCCAGATGCTGGGGACTTCAGTTGATGTTTGGCTTAAATTGCAGAAGAAATATGATGATAAGTGCTGCCGAATTGAACAACAAAATGAGCTCGAAAAGTAAACAAGAAGGCTGTTGGCCGTGCCCCAGATTCCTCGACTGACGCTCGGAATGACAAAATCAAGGCTTGAATATAAAAAAGGAGGCTGATCTTTTGAAAAAAATATTTTTAACCTCATACTTTGCCGGTACGGCACAGTTATTTGAGCAGTATTTTGTAAGTACGGAATTTGAGAAAAAGGTGGTCTTTATTCCGACTGCTGCTAACGTTGATGAATATAAGAAGCATCTTGCAAAGGCTCAAAATAAATTAGCAGAACTTGGCTTTGCTGTGGAAATTCTTGATGTTGCAACTGCATCAGAAGCAGCGGCAAGAGAAAAGATAGAGCAAACAAAATATCTTTATATTGCCGGTGGCAACACTTTTTATTTATTACAGGAATTAAAAAGGAAAAATCTCTTGGACTTAATTGCAAAGCGTGTCAGCCAAGGAATGATTTATATTGGCGAATCGGCAGGCGGAATGATTACCGCGCCTAATGTTGAATATGTGCAGCCAATGGATCCTAAAGAATTAGCTCCGGAGCTGGCGTCTTATGAAGCATTGAAGTTGGTTGATTTTTATCTTTTGCCACATGAAGGAGAGTTCCCTTTTGCGGAGGCTGTAGAAGAAATCATTAATACCTATGGAGATAAATGCAATTTACTTGCTATCAATAACAAGCAGGCGATAATTGTTAATGGTAATGAAGTAAAAAAAGTTTAGGTGGTTATAATTCTGGTAATAAAAACCTGCTAGTGGTCCAAAGGGATTGTCCCCTTTGGACCATTTTTGCGTCAAAACCTTGGATTATTGCAGGAACAAAGTTATTTGTGGCGAACAATTCTCACATACTGTAAATTGTAAAGTAGAAAGTTAAGAGGTGGCTATAATGGCTTTTACTGCCGTTGCCTATACCTATTCTTTGAAGGTTATGATAAAAAGAAAATAGTGGTTGGAGGGTTAAGCTATGGTTTTGCCTGATATACTGGCAAATGGTTTAAAAGTTGTATTCTGCGGCACGGCACCTGGCAATGTTTCTGCCAAGGCAGGTGCTTATTATGCCAATAATAGTAATAAATTCTGGGAAATGCTTTATAAAATGGGTCTGACTAAGAAAAAGATGAATGCGAAAGATTTTCGTCATGTTCTTGATGCCGGCATTGGTTTGACCGATATGGCGAAGGAACAGTTTGGCATGGATAAGCAGCTCAAAAAAACAGATTTCGACAGGGAGGCCTTTGAAGAAAAAATTGTTAAGTATCAGCCACAGGTCTTGTGTTTTACGAGTAAGCGGGCAGCACAGAGTTATTATGGATTGAGTTCCAGCGCGGATATTCATTATGGGAGACAGGATAAAACGATTGGCACGACGGTAGTTTTTGTTCTGCCATCACCTTCGCCAGCAGCCATTCGCTGGTGGGATGAAAGCCATTGGCTGGAAGCAGGGAAATATATAAGTGCTTTGTAAGAGTTAGGTGAGTTAAAATTAATATATTCTTGGGGGGATAATATTGAATCATATACTTGTCAATTTACTTATAGCGATAACTTTGTTGCTAACAGCGCCGGTTGAAGCTTGTACGCTTTTTGCTGCTAATGGCAGTGTGGTTGATGACGGAGGAACCCTGCTTGTGAAAAATCGTGACTGGGAACCCAATCAGCACCAGGTTATCAAATTTGTACCTTCCAAAGATGGTTACAGCTATTTCGGACTATATGCCGAAGGAACGGCAGCTGGCATGAAGGCAGGAATCAACGAAAAAGGCTTGACCGTTGTTAGCGCCACCGCAGGCAGCATTCCCTCCAAAGAAAGAAAAAATATGC
>CAYTOV010000176.1:0-2338 GCA_964439485.1 uncultured Acidaminococcales bacterium
TTTACGAGAACGGCGGGAATATAATGAAGGAAAATGAAAGGCAAACGAACCTTTCAGTTAAGTTCATACTGGGTATTGTCTCTTTTTTGACATTATCTATTACTATGAGTTGTATTGTTTATCTGGTTTTTTCTAATTGGACTGCATCGGCTGAGAATGTTACGCAAAAACTGGCACAGGATATGGCAAAGGATGTCTATTGGAAAATTGACGCATTTTTGCATACACCAGAGCATATCAATGAACTAAACTATAAACTGATCAAAAATGGTATTTTAGATATGAGGAACGACCGGCAAAGGGAAAAGTTCTTTGTCGGTGTTTTGCAATCTTATGATAAGGAAATCTATAGCTTCAGCTACGGTACTGCTGCCGGGGAATATTACGGAGCTCGGAGAAATGTAGCTGGTAACATTGAAATAATGCGAAACAATTCCTCTACTGGAGGCCATTCCTGGTATTATCAGGTTAATGAAGATTTAACTGCCGGTAGTCGTGTTCTGGATGCCGGAGTATTTGACCCCCGTGAGCGTTATTGGTATCAGATCGCGGAGAAAGCACACGAACCAATCTTTTCACCGGTATACAAACATTTTGTGATGGATGATCTCGCTATCTCTGCTGCCTACCCCGTTTATAATGAGAAGAATGAATTGCAGGGAGTGCTGGGCACGCATATGTTGATTACCAGTATAGGGGACTACCTGGCCGAAATTGTTAATCAAAAAAGTGGTTATGTGGCAATTTTGGATAAAAGCAGCAACAGGATAATATCAAGCTCCTGGGAGGGTAACCGGAACGGAATCAGCCAGGCTAATGCCGCTGCAGCAACTGCTTTCAGCAGTATTGATCAAGATATCCTCGGGCAAATTTATAAAAAACACCTTTCTGCTAAACAGGATTCATTTATTTATACCATTGATAACAAAAAAATGTTTATAGGTGTCGAGCAGTATCGGCAAAACGGCTTGGATTGGATCATTATTTCTGCCCTTCCCACAAGTGTGCTTGTCGCTGAAGTATCGCAAAATATTAAGCAGACCGTCTTTCTTTTAGTTTTGGCTGTGGTTTTGCTCGTTCTAATCAATTATTTTGTCACGCGTAAACTGCTTAGCCCAATGAACAACTTGCTGGATGCTGCCGAAAAATTATCAGCAGGTGATTTGCAGCCGCGTGCGGAAATAGTACGCAAAGATGAGATTGGCAGGATTGCTGAAGCTTTTAACAAAGTTGCTGATAAAATGAGCGGCTTAATCAACAATTTGGAAAATAGTGTTGAAGCACGTACAGAGGAATTAAATAAAATAAATGAAAGTCTGGAAGATAGCAAAAAGCAACTGCAAATGATTCTTGATTCAACTGCTGAAGCAATCTATGGGATTGACCTGGAAGGCAATTGCATGTTTTGCAATGTCAGCGCCTTAAGATTATTGAAATACTCATCACAGGAGGAATTGCTCGGCAAAAATATGCATTTACAAATCCATCATAGCAGGGCTGATGGAACAGTTTTTCCTTATGAGGAGTGCCCTATTGTTCAGGATTTGCATCAAGGGCTTGGCGTTTACGGGTATGGTGAAGTATTTTGGCGCTCGGACGGTACGCCATTCTACGCTGAATATCGTTCCTATCCGCAATACAAAGATGGCAGAATCGTTGGTGCAGTCGTTACTTTTATGGATGTGACCGAACGCATCAAGGATGAAGAAGAAATTAAGTACTTGAACTGTCATGATGTTTTGACAGGACTGAAAAACCGCAGATGCTTTGAAAAAGCCATGGAATTAATGGATAACGCCGAAAACTTACCGCTATCTATAATTTTTGCTGATATTAACGGGTTGAAAATGACGAATGATATTTTTGGACATGCAGCTGGGGATGAACTCATTAGGAAAATCGCCGAAATATTAAAAGAATCTTGCAGAGAAAATGATGTCATCGGGCGGCTGGGCGGTGATGAATTCATAGTGCTGCTGCCGAATACTACTAATGAAGACAGCATGAAGATAATGGCCAGGATTAAAGAGGCGCTTAGCCAAGCAAGGGTTGCAGCTATTAAATGCAGTATCTCCTTAGGCTGTGATACGAAAACTGATAGCACGCAAGCCGTAACGGAAATAATGGCAAATGCCGAAAATAAGATGTATAAGGATAAGGTGTTGAATCGCAAAAATATCAATGATGGTATTATCGACAATCTTATGAAGACTCTGCATGGTCGCAATATAAAAGAAAAAGTACATTCCGAACGAGTAAGCATCTTAAGCGGCAAAATCGCTGAAATGTTAGGTTTTACCGCAACCAAAGAAAAAAGAATAAAAGAAGCTGGTTATCT
>CAYTOV010000177.1:0-2326 GCA_964439485.1 uncultured Acidaminococcales bacterium
ACAATCGGACTGATATAGATGTACATGCTGGTTTTGACAGGTCCTAGAATATTGACTGCCCAGCTCCAGGTGCCGAAACAGATGGCAGAAGCGCCAATGCCCAGATAAAGCAGGTTGAACATATTGGCATGGTCATCAAGACGGTAAAAATTCCACTGAAAATCCATGAATAAAAAGGCCGGCAGCATCAAAAGCAAACCGTAACCAAAAATATTCCGAGTGCAAAGCACTGTATTATAGTGAAAAGTGCTGATTTTGCGTATTAAAACTGAATACAGTGCCCACACGACGCCTGCAAGAAAGGCCAGAATGTCGCCGATAGGATTAAGCTTCAAAATTACGCTGCCGTTAAAAATAATAAGCAGAACGCCGGTCAGTGCGCACATAAAACCGACAAAGAAGTTAGAGTTAAGAGTATCTTCACCTAACAGAAATTTTGCTGCCAGTGCCGTCAGAAAAGGCACAAAAGCGAGGATCAGGCAGACGCTTGATGCATAGGTATAAAGCAGTGCAACGTTTTCCAACAGGAAATAAAGAGTGATACCACATAAACCGGCACCGATAAAATACTTTTCTTCTGACATACCCTTGGTCTTTAATCTTTGTGGTTTGACCAGACATAAAACAAAAAAACCAAGAATAAAGCGGAAAAAGAGAATTTCGAGCGGCGTAAAGTCAAGCAGGAGAATTTTGGTCGAAATGAAGGTGGTCCCCCAGACGATGACGGTGAAAAGTGCTGCAATATGGCCCAGGGTAGTTGTACCCATTTAATCTCCTCCTTGAGTAAATGTGTTTTTCTTATCTTATCACTATTTATAAAGAAAAAACAATGCGAAAAAATTTACCGCAGATTGCCAATGCCGTATAATAGATGTGTATTGAATATATTTGCAGGGGAGCAGTGCTGATGCAGAATAAAGAAAGCTTGAAAGATATAAAGTGCTTTTTGTTTGATATGGATGGCACTATTAATTTGGGCAATACACTTATTCCGGGCATGGATGATTTTTTTGCCCAGTTGAAAGCCAAAGGCAAGACTTTTTATCTGGTGACTAATAACTCTTCAAAGGATCATGCTCACTACGTGAAAAAAATGGCCAACATGGGCATTGAAGTAGCACAGAAGGATGTGCTTATTTCTTCTGATGCGTTGACTTATTATTTGGGCAAGGTCAAACCCCAGGCTAAATTGTTTGTTCTTGGTACGCCGGAATTAAAGGCTACTATTACCAAAGCAGGGTTTGAACTCGTTGATCCGGCGGTAACGGTACCGGAATTCGTTATTCTTGGCTTTGATATGACGCTGGCCTACGATAACCTGTCAACGGCTTGCCGACTGATTGACAAAGGCGTACCTTATATTGCGACGCATCCTGACGTACGCTGTCCTATAGAAAACGGTGAATTCATACCAGATTGCGGAGCCATGATTGAACTGATTAAAACCGCAACCGGTGTCAGCCCTCTGGATGTGCTGGGTAAACCTTATCATTACATGATAGACCTTTTGATAGAAAGAACGGGCTTTAAGAAGAATGAAATCGCCATGGTAGGTGACCGTCTCAGCACGGACATTGCCTTTGGCTTGAACAATCATATTCTATCGGTGCTTGTCCTTACAGGCGAAGCTAGTCTTGAGGATGTAGAAAGAGGGCATATCAAGCCTGATATTATTCTTGACCGTGCAGCAAATTTAATAAACTATATTTGAGGTGTTTATGGAAAGACCGCGTTATGGCTTGATTGATTCTTTACGGGGATTCGCAATTTTTTGTGTGATAGTGTACCATTTCATTTATGATTTGGTTCACTTTTATTCCATGGACTTTCCTTGGTTTGAGAGTCTGGCCGCTTATCTGGTACAACAAGGAGGAGCCTTTCTCTTTGTCTTTATATCTGGCGCCATGTCGCTTTGTGCGAAGGCACCTTTGCGGAATGGGTTGCTTTTGGTTGGCTGCGGGTTGCTGATTACACTGGTAACTTACTTTTATTCGTCGGCAAATATTATCGTTTTCGGAATTTTGAGCTTGCTGGGCTGGGCGGCAATCATTACTGTTTTGGCGCGACCGATATTGGAAAAAATTCCAATAAAGCTTGGACTGGCCCTCAGTTTATTTCTTTTTTTTCTCACGCATGAGATAGCTGACGGCAGGTTAAGGCTTTTGACAATCCATTTATATGATCTGCCACTATCATGGTATGACAGCCGCTTTTTATTCCCGCTGGGTTTACCACATGCAAGTTTTGCTTCGGCTGATTACTTCCCCCTATTGCCATGGATTTTCGCTTATTGGCTAGGCTATTTCTGCTGGCAAATGACGGATGA
>CAYTOV010000178.1:0-2269 GCA_964439485.1 uncultured Acidaminococcales bacterium
CCAAATGCTTTTACTAAATTATGCGTTTCTATATGCACAAAAATTCCTCCAAAAAATGGAATTGATAAACTACTTAAGATTTCTCGACTACGCTCGAAATGACAAAAAACAACCTAGAACTTAATCAATGGTTTAAGACGCGACGGGACTCATATACATCAGCGTTCGGCCGAATTTACTGCGGCCGCTTAACGCGTGTGGAATGGTCCAGAGGAGCCCTTTAACCATTGATTCTGTCTCTGCCACAAAATATTTTAACTGTACTTAATGTGGGTCCAGCCGTAGGATGGGCATGGCAATTGGTAAAGCCCCAAAAACATTATTTTCCTTAGCCGTTATTTGCGGCAGTTTTTTCTTTTGGGATATAAACCATCTTCACGTTGCCGCTGGCTTCAGATGTATTATTCTCATTGATGATGCGCAGCTGGTTACCGGAAATCGTATTGCCGTTCTGGGTAGCAGTAGCGTTGCCTGTCAGTTCGATTGTACCTTGGTTGTTAGTGTCATAGGTTGCTTTGTCTGCTGCTGCTGTCAGATTGCGGGCATTGCTGACGATCTGCACGTTATTCTCGGCAGTCGCATAACCAACACGGCCATCATAGTTGATGTAACCTGCTGTAAGAACGCTGCCATCATCCATGGCAAGTTCACCCCAGGAGCCGACTGTTTCCATGAAGTTCCTGTCTTTATAATATTCTACCTGCGCGGCACGCAAAGTTTTATCTTGTTTCTTCATTGCTGCGTTGCCGATAGCGGTAGTGTGGTTTTCATCATGCAAAACAAGCGTATCGCAGGTAATTCTGGCATCGTCTTTAGTCGCAACGACACCGCCGGTGAGTTTGCCGGTTTTGTTCTTCGTATTGTATTCAGCAGCGGCAGCTGTAGCCTGACCATCCTGCTGAGAAATCACCACGTTGCCTTTAGCGGTTGTAATACCTGTTTTGGTGTTATATTCAATGACATCTGCCTTAATGCTTGTAGGGGCATCTGCTGCCTGCACAGCCGTGAAACTTCCAATTGCCAAAATGCAGCCTAATAAAAGAACTCCTAATTGTTTTTTCATATTCCTGCTCCCTTCTGAACTTCCGCATTGCCTTCCAGACGCAAATTTTCTATTCCTGTGTCAGTAGTGGCTTTATCTGCTGTTGCCACAGCATCATCTTTCACAATTCTGACTTTGCCGGTCGCCGTAATCTTATCTTCGGAATGCAGCCAGCTGATTTCGTCAGCTGAAACCTCGCCGCCGGTTGAAAGTACCGCCTGAGCCTTGCCTTTCAGCACAACATCTTTTTTCGCCATAGCGACCGAACCGCCTTCGGAACTGATAGTCAGGAAACTACCATCTTCGCGGTACCATTTACCTTTGACATCTCTCAAAACATTGGTGTCAGTTTTCTTGATATACTCCATTTCGCCGATCTGCAGTTCCCAAACCAGCTTACCATCACGTTCTTCTTTCAGCGAACTATTCTTCACCTTGACGTTTTCCGTGCCATTAGTTTGCTCCGGCTTTGTTTCCTGTTTCGGCGCTCCGCTGTTAAAAAGCCATAAGAATACTGCTCCTAAAAGTGCGAGCCCTATGACAACCGCAAGTATGAGTTTCTTATTTTTCATCGAGGTTTCCGTCCTCTTCTTCCGGCGGAGTATATGGCGTATTCCAACGGTGCTGGAACCAAAGCCAATTGTCCGGATATTCTTTGATTATTTCTTCGATTGTCTGAGTCATCTTCAACGTAACATTATAATCATCGGTTTTTTGGTCACCGGTATCTTCGTAGTAAATAGGATCTTTAACAATTATCTTATGTCCATAGTAGTTGTCATTGCGAACAATAAATGTCGGTACTATCGGTGCTTTGAATTTGCGGGAAAAATAGGCTGGGCCATTAGGCGTTGAAGCCATCTTGTTAAAGAATGGCACGAAAATGCCATTGTAGCCGCCGTCCTGGTCCGCAATCAAGCCAAGCATCCTGCCTTTTTTCATCGCACGTGCGCAGCCCAGTATCTCACTGGTACCACGGGAAAAAATTTCCTGCCCCGCACCGGTGCGCAGTTCATTCATGAAATTACTGTAAACACGATTCGGCTGTGGCTTCTCTACAGCACTCAAAGGGAAACCATAGAGTGCCAGCGCTGCTCCCAGCCATTCCCAGTTGTCCATATGACAGGCAAGTATCACAACGCCCTTGCGCTCTGCAAGTGCTTCCCAAATTATTTCCGGCCTGTCCATCGCGACGAGGCCGCGAATATTATCCTTATTCAGAGCGGG
>CAYTOV010000179.1:0-2240 GCA_964439485.1 uncultured Acidaminococcales bacterium
AGTCAGTTGCTCTACCAACTGAGCTAATGGCACATGCTTTTAACGTTTTTTATTCCCATCACCGTGCTCATTATGCCTAATTATCTCTTGATGTCTAAGCTGGACTTGTTGAATACTCCCTGGGGTGTCATTCTGCCGCAGATTGCCGATGGCATGGGAATCTTCCTGATGCGCCAGACTATCAGAGGCATCCCGAAACCATTGCTCGAAGCGGCACTTTTGGAAGGGGCAGGTGCCTTTGGCATCCTGACAAAAGTAGTGCTGCCCTTGATCAAACCTTCGGCTATTGCCGTTACTATTTTTTTCTTTATTAATTCCTGGAATGAATATTTTTGGCCGCTCTTGGTTTTGCAAGACAAGGAAAATTATACTTTACCTTTGGCCCTGCAAATGTTTATCAGCGCCGAAGGCGGCAGTGAGTGGGGGATTGCCATGGCAGTCGCCATGCTTACCAGCCTGTTGCCATTACTACTGTATTTGCTTTGCCAGAAATATATTTTAAGCACCTTCATGCAATCAGGAGTGAAAGGATAAAGTTATGAAAAATATTGAGTTTAAAGCAGTCAAGAAAAAGTACGACGAAACAACGGTGATCCAAGAACTGAATTTCAGCATCAAAGAAGGCGAAAGGCTTGTGCTTTTGGGACCTTCCGGCTGCGGCAAAACGACTACGCTTCGGATGATTGCCGGGTTGGAAGAGATATCAGAGGGGCAGCTGTTGATGGGCGGAGCTGTTGTCAATAATGTTGCTCCGGGCAAAAGGAATATAGCCATGGTATTTCAAAACTATGCATTATTTCCGCATCTCTCCGTTTGGGAGAATATTACCTTCGGGTTGAAAATCCAAAAACTCACGGAACAGGAAATGACTAAACGCGCCAAGGAAGCCTTGGAAATACTGAATCTTACCGGCTATGAAAATCGTAAGCCGAAAGAATTGTCTGGTGGACAGAAGCAGAGGGTCGCCTTATGCAGAGCGATTGTGAAGCAGTCACCGTATTTTTTGCTGGATGAGCCACTTTCCAATCTTGATGCGCAGCTTCGGCAGCAGGCGAGAACTGAATTAGTCAAATTGCACGAGATATACAAACCGACGATGATCTATGTTACGCATGATCAAGTCGAAGCTATGACGATAGCGCAACGAATTGCCATCATGAACAAGGGTGAGCTGCAGCAAATTGACACGCCGGAAAATATCTATCATCGACCGGCAAATACTTTTGTAGCCTCTTTCATAGGCACGCCGCCAATGAATCTGTTGAGCGCTCATGTCAGAGACCACTGGATCTTCATTGGTGACGCCTGCGTGCCGCTGGATGCCAGCTGGGATAAAGTGATTGCCGGCAGAAGCAGAATTACACTGGGTATCAGACCGGAAAAATGTTTGCTCGCAGGAGAGAAGCCTATGGTACCGGCTGAGGTTTCATATGTGGAAAATCTCGGCAGCCAGCGTACTCTGCGGTTGACTCTAAAGAATCACGAGAATGTCTTTGTGAGCACCAAGGACTTTGTGCAAACAGCAAACAGCACCAAAGGCTTTTCTTTCCGTTGGGAGGATGTAAGTATTTTCGATTATAAAACCGGTGTTAATATTGGCTATCCCATTAAAGAGGGAGGAAAAACACATGAAATTTTCAATTAGTGATTTAGCCTTTGCTGGGTTTAAAAACAGCGCTCTGGAACACTTGCCTTCAGAATACGGCATAGAATTTTTTTATGAGTTTGGCACGGATAATTATTGGGATGCACGTTGTGAGAAGTTTTTGGCAGAGAGAAAGGCTGATTTGAGCATTCACGCACCTTGCGTTGCCGTTAATTTGGCAGACGCGAAGGATTTTAACTATCTGGAAGTTTATCGAAGAACCTTGGCGTATGCGCAAAGACAAAAGGCTGCTTTTGTGGTTCTGCATACCAATGAGAAGTGGACAGGCGACAGAGATGCCGTTACAATGCTGGTTGAAAAACGGCTGAAAGAGATTCTGGCTCTGGCAAAAATGCATCATGTAAAAGTACTCATCGAAAACGTTGGTTTGCGTACTAATGGTACCCTGCTGTATGATTGGGAACAATATCTTGAACTCTTGGCTAAATTCCCGCAGACAGGAGCATTGATCGACTTAGGACATGCCCATGTTAATGACTGGAATATTATTAATGTGCTGGAAGTTTTGCAGTCGCAGATAAAGGCTGTGCATTTGCATGATAATAATGGCATGGCTGACCAGCACCTGCCGATT
>CAYTOV010000180.1:0-2195 GCA_964439485.1 uncultured Acidaminococcales bacterium
CCTATTTCAGGATTGGACCATTTGAAAGCTATAACCCCGTTGATAAACTGAATCTTACAGGCCGCTGGGCATATACTACAGTGATAGACACGACCAAATCGACCCTGACCAGCAGAGACGCAAAGATAAACATTGATACCAACGAAGTGACATTCCTATAGTTAGCGATAAAATTATAAAAGAAGGGGTTCCCCTAATTGGGAACCCCTTCTTAATTTATCTAGCAAGTTAGTAAATTTTATTCTACATTTAAAACCTTGTGCAGTTGAATACCAACCCTTAGCTGCAGCTTAGGATTTTCCGTCACGACCCATACCGCACGCGCCGCAGATTCCGGTTTGCAGCTCTCTACCTGCAGATAAATGTGCCGCAGTGGCACCCTATCTGCCTGGATGACATCAACACTGAAATTATCATCAACTACATATTTAAGTTCATTGGCGCAGCAGTTAATCACATAATCGCTGTCCGGTTTTGGCGAAACGGTAATCCAATCAATACCCCACGCAGCAGGAACAGGATTAGTGCCGTTAGTCTCCAAGGTCACAAAATTGCCGCGGGCTTTCAGCGCCTGCACCAGCGGACCCAAGTCGTACAAGGTCGGTTCACCACCCGTAATAACAACGATGGGCTGGTCAAACTGCCATTTGGCAAGAATCTCTTCGACATCAAGCATTGTCGCTGCAGCTACATCATAAGAATGTGCCGTATCACACCAGGAGCAGCGCAGATTGCAGCCAGCCAGACGGATAAAATCAGCACCTAATCCGCTGAAAGTTCCTTCCCCCTGCACACTGGTGAAGACTTCTATTACAGGATACCGCATACTCATTTGACCACCTCAGCGAAGGACGTCTGTGTCTCCCACAACCTGAGTTTGAGAACTTCCACGCCTAGCGGTGCCAATTGCTGTTCAAGCACTTCGTAAAAATGGATGACCATATTTTCCGCCGTCGTCCGGAAAGGAAATATATCATTGAGCATTTTGTGATCAACTTTTTCAATTATCTCCCGCTGCACGATAGTTTTCAGATCACCGAAATCAAGGACCATACCGGCACTCGAACCTTCGGCAACCAAGCCGCCGTCTTTTCTGGCAACCGTTACTTCCAGCCTATAGGTGTGACCATGCAAATCAGCACACTTCCCGCTATGTTCAGGCAAAAAGTGCGCCGCATCAAATTTAAAGATTTTAGTAACACTAATCGCAGTCATAATTCACCTATTCCCTCCTTGCCAAATATTTCTCAAGACCATGATTGCGCAGTTTGCAGGCAGGACATTCGCCGCAACCGGCTCCCATAATTCCGTTGTAACAAGTCAGCGTATTATCGCGCACGTATTCCAGTTTGCCCATCTTGTCTGCGAGCTCCCAGGTTTCCGCCTTATCGATCCACATCAGTGGCGTATGAATCACAAAGGAATGGTCCATCGCCAAATTCAAAGTTACGTTCAGCGACTTGATGAAAATATCGCGGCAATCAGGATAGCCGCTGAAATCAGTTTCGCACACACCGGTTACGATATTTCTCAGCCCCTTTTGTTTAGCCGCCACTGCCGCAAAAGTCAAAAACAGCATATTGCGCCCATCAACGAACGTGGAAGGCAAATGACCCTCCTCACCGGCTTCTACTTTGATATTATCCCTGGTCAACGCATTCTCTGTCAGCTGTCCTAAAAGGCTCATGTCCAGAATTGTATGCTGAACACCCAGATCAGCGCAAATCTTCTTTGCGCATTCTATTTCTCTGCTATGACGCTGACCGTAATCAAACGTCACCGCCTCTACCTTCGCAAATCTCTCCAGTGCCCAGAACAGGCAAGTCGTGCTGTCCTGACCGCCGCTGAAAACAACCAGTGCTCCTTCATCCTTTATATTCACCAAACATTCCTCCTTCAGCGACTCTAGCAAAAGCTATCAATAAAACGCATAGAATTCATTATGCTCTCCACGTCACAATTTTCTTTCACTTGTATTTTACTGCATTTATTCCTGTTACCGCAATCATCGAATACTGAAAATAGGTATACAACAAAAGGCTTTAGAGCTAAAATAAACTATATCTGACATTCGATAGCACAAAATATCACGAAGCAATAATGCCGCCTCACTATAATTGAGACATACGGAAGGAGTTGGAACGGTTGGACTGGATCATGAGCCTCCAACGCGCCATCGACTATATCGAGGAACA
>CAYTOV010000181.1:0-2186 GCA_964439485.1 uncultured Acidaminococcales bacterium
TTGGGCAACACCGTTTTCTTATTTTTATCTTAAGATACTTTTTAAAAAAGCTTTTAAGCGTTCGTTCTTAGGATTACCGAAAAGCTCTTCCGGCGTTCCCTGTTCCTGCACAATGCCGTCAGCCATGAAGATAACCTTAGTCGCTACTTCGCGCGCAAAACCCATTTCATGAGTAACAACGATCATCGTCATATTCTCTTCAGCAAGATTGCGCATCGTCTTCAGAACTTCACCAGTCAGCTCCGGATCAAGAGAAGAAGTCGGTTCGTCAAAGAGCATAATATCAGGATTCATGGCAAGTGCTCTGGCAATAGCCACCCTCTGCTGCTGTCCGCCGGATAACCTTGTCGGATAAACATCTTTTTTCTCCGCCAAACCAACCTTAGCCAATAACTCATCAGCAATAGGCAGAATTTCTTCACGCTTCATTTTTTTCACAATCATCGGTGCTTCCAGCAAATTCTCCAGAACTGTCATATGCGGGAAAAGGTTGAATTGTTGAAAAACCATGCCCATCTTGCCGCAAATACTTCTGGCTGTGGCATCATCTACATACTTGCCATCCTTTACCAGACACTCATCTTCAATGGCGATGGACCCGCCATCAACCGTTTCGAGACGATTCAGGCAACGCAGCAAAGTACTCTTACCTGAACCAGAAGGGCCAATAATAGCGACTACTTCGCCCTGCTTCAGTTCAAGGCTGATATCCTTCAACACCTGCAGGTCGCCAAAGTTTTTTTGGACATTTTCCATTTTTACCATTGTTTCGCTCATCACTGCACCTCCTATTCCTCATACCTGGCATAATGTTTTTCCAGCCAGTTGAAAACTCTTGTTACCACAAAAGTCATGACCAGATAAAATACACCGGCAATTACAAAAGGTGTCATATCGAATTCGCGCTGCACAATGGTACGCGCTGCTCGCAAAAGGTCGTTCATCGCCAAAACATATACTAAGGAAGTATCCTTGACCAAAGTTATTGTTTCGTTGCCGACTGGCGGCAAAACACGTTTTACCATCTGCGGCACGATGATTCTCCGCATGGTCTGCACATAAGTAAAGCCCAGCGCTCTGGCGGCTTCGTACTGCCCTTTTGGTATTGATTGGATACCTGCCCGGAAGATTTCCGCAAAATAAGCTGCATAATTCAAAACAAAAGCCAGAACAGCCGCGGCAACATCAGGCAGCAAAATGCCAAAGGTCGGCAAAGCAAAATAGACAAACAATAACTGCAGCATCAGCGGCGTACCGCGCATGATCCAATTATATACTTCTACAAATTTGCCTAAAGGCTTAATTTTTGAAAGACGCGCCAATGCCAATAACAAACCCAAAGGCACTGACAGTAACAGCGTAATGGCAAACAGTTGAATGGTAACAATACTGCCTTCCGCCAATGGGTATATCATTGTAAGTATCTTTTCCATATAGTTCACACCTATCCGATTTTTTCACACACGCGTATATTATATGCGAAAAATAAGGCCAATGGCAAGCCATTGGCCTCCTCAACTAATTTATTTAACGATATCTGCTCCAAACCATTGTTTGGAAATCTTAGCGCTGGTACCATCTTTTTTCATTTCATCCAAAACTTTTTGAACTTCGCCTTGCAATGCTTTGTCATCCAGACGGAAACCAATACCAAAGTTACCGATAGGTCCTACTGGTTTTTCCAGAGCTATGAATTTACCTGGTTTCTTTTCCATGTAGTAACGGCCAACGATTTCATCAGTAATGATAGCATCTACACGACCGGCTTCCATATCCATCATAGCAGCGATACAATCAGGATATTTTTTTACTTCTTTCAAAGTGCCTGCAAAAGCTTTATCATTTTCCAGATTCTGTTCAGCAGTACTTGCGCTTTGGATACCAATTACTTTACCAGCCAAATCTGCTTGCCCTTTGACAGGAGAGCCTGCAGGTATGAAAATCAATTGTTTAGCTTCCATGTAAGGATTGCTGAACAACATGTTCTTTTTGCGTTCTTCAGTGATATTCAAACCGTTCCAGATTACATCAATACGACCGCTTTTGAGTTCGGCTTCTTTACTGGACCAATCAATTGCTTTAAATTCTACAGGGCGGCCAAGCCTTTTGGCAGCTTCCTTAGCCATGTCGATATCAAAACCGACAATTTCATTTTTCTCATTTTTGAAGCCCATCGGTGGGAAGTT
>CAYTOV010000182.1:0-2180 GCA_964439485.1 uncultured Acidaminococcales bacterium
CTTAAGGTTTTTATATAATATCTTGTTTACTGAAAGGATTGAAGAGTTATGCTGGAGAATGCACGTAATGTATTAAAGATGGAAGCGGACGCAATTTTGGAATTGGTTCCGCGCATCAATGGACAGTTTACCGCGGCGGTAGAGATGATTCTCGCCTGCCCGGGACGTACGGTAATTACCGGCATGGGTAAATCAGGCATCATCGGCCGCAAGATGGCTGCTACACTGGCTAGCACAGGTACGCCTTCCTTTTACCTGCACCCGGCGGAAGGAATTCATGGCGATTTGGGTATGGTGACAGCAGACGACGTAGTTATTGCTCTGTCTAACAGCGGCGAAACTGGTGAAATTCTGCACATCCTGCCTTCGCTGCGTCGTATTGGCGCCAAAATTATTGCCATGGTTGGTAACCCCAATTCTTCTCTGGGTAAAAATGCCGATGTGGTCTTAGATGTCGGTGTTTCTAAGGAAGCCTGCCCGCTAGGGCTCGCACCTACCTCCAGCACTACAGCTGCCCTTGCTTTTGGCGATGCACTGGCTGTAGCTCTTCTTTCCAAACGTAAATTTACTGCCGACCAATTCGCTGTATTCCATCCGGGCGGTTCGCTGGGCAGAAAACTCTTGATGACCGTTGCCGATGTTATGCATGCAGGCGATGAGAATCCGCTCGTTAAGGGTGATATGAAGGTACAGGATGCTTTATTTATCATTACGGACAAGGGACTGGGTGCAGTTTCTGTTGTCGATGCTGAGAACAAGATGATCGGTGTCCTGACAGATGGCGATATACGCCGCGGCTTAAGCCAGGGTTTCTCTTTCCTGACAAGACCGGTAACAGAACTCATGACCAAAGCACCGAAAACAATCACGCAGGACAAGCTCGCTGCAGAAGCTTTACATCTGATGGAAAGCAACAAACCTCGTCCTATCACAGTTCTGCCGGTAATTGATGCGGATAAGCATGTCATAGGCCTCTTGCATATGACTGATCTGGTCCGTCAGGGGGTTGTCTGATGACAGAGGTTAATACGGCAGCAAGATTAACTTCGCTTGTGCAAAGCATCGTTAAAGCCGAAAATATCAGGCTGCTCGCTCTCGACGTCGATGGCGTGCTGACAGATGGCGGACTCTATATCGGCGCAGGCGGCGAAACCTGCAAGCGTTTTAATGTACAGGATGGTCTCGCTATCAGCTGTGCCATCCGCAATAACCTGATTGTAGCTATTATTACAGGACGCCAAAGTGAGATAGTCTGCCGTCGTGCCGCTGAAGTAGGCATTACAGAGATTTATCAAGGCGTCAAAAACAAAAAAGAAATGCTCGCAGAACTCGCTGCAAAACATTCTTTGCAGCTGACAGAAGTTGCCTATATGGGTGATGATCTGAATGATTTGTCGGCACTGAGTATTGCAGGGTTGGCCTGCGCACCAGGAAACGCTGTGCAGGAAGTTAAAGAGAGGGCCGATTTCGTGACCTCAAAGAACGGCGGCGAAGGCGCAGTGCGCGAGGTCGTGGAAACTATTATGAAAGCTCGAGGTGAGTGGCCAACTGTTGTGGCTGCTTATATCAACAATGGACAGGGAGATAGTCAGTAATGTGGCTTTATTATTTATTGAAAACTATGAGTGCGATCATATCGCATCTTCCATATAAACTGGTTGTAAATATTGGTGTCGTGCTCGGGCATCTTTATTGGCGTATTGCGAAGAAACAGCGGATAAGGGCTGAAGAAACAATGCGCGAAAGGCTTGGGGTTTCCGAAGCTGAAGCCAGGGAAAATATCAAGGGTCTTTTTGTCAAGACAGGCATTACCTTCTTGGAAATTCTCTATATGCCCGCGCTGAACAAAGATACCATCCGTGGCTTGGTCACGATTGACCGCCCTGAAGTATTGTGGGACGCAATCTCAGAGGGCAAGGGTGTTGTCGTGCTTGCCTGCCATATGGACAACTGGGAATGGCTGGGAGCAGCTCTGGCACTTCACGGCTTTCCGCTAAGCGCAGTGGAAAAGCCTCAGCCGAATCGCGTTTACAGCAATTTCATGAATGAACTGCGTACGGGTGTGGGGCAGGAAATCTTTTCCCGTGGCACCAGTGAGATTCTTGGCTGTGCACGTGCGATGAAAAAAGGCAGAATGCTTGGTCTGATTGCGGACCAGGACGGCGGCTACAATGGTATTT
>CAYTOV010000183.1:0-2176 GCA_964439485.1 uncultured Acidaminococcales bacterium
ATTTGAATTCACTTCCGGCACTGAATTTCCCGATGACCTCTCACCCTACAAACTAGTAATTCATTGCGGCGGCTGCATGCTGAATGAGAGGGAAATGAAGTACAGGCAAAAATGTGCGGAAGACCAGAATATCCCGATCAGCAACTACGGTATCATCATTTCCCATATGCAGGGAATTTTGAAAAGAAGTATCAGTATGTTCCCCAATATACTGATAGAACTCGAGGAATAAAAAATGCGCACTGAAAAAGATAAACTCGGGGCAATGGAATTAGATGATAATGTTCTATATGGCATTCAGACGGCGCGTGCCGCCAAAAATTTTGACTTAAAGCACAAAAAAACTCAGATGCGTCTGATCAACGCCATTGTGCTGGTGAAAAAAGCCGCTGCTCTTACTTATATTAAGATGAGTATAGGCCAAGATAACGTTTATCCGGCCATTGTCAAAGCGTGTGACCATATTCTTGCCGGTGACGCAGATGAAGCTTTTGTCACAGAAGCCTTGCAGGGTGGTGCCGGCACTTCCAACAACATGAATGTCAATGAAGTCATTGCTAATCTGGCTTTAAAGGAACTCAATTATGACTGCGGCCGTTATGATATTATCCATCCGCTGGATGATGTCAATCGCGGTCAGTCGACAAATGACGTTTACCCTACGGCACTCAGGATAGCGGCAATCCAAATGCTGCGCACACTGAGCGAAAATTGTGCCAAACTGCAGCAAGAATTACAGCAAAAGGAAAATGCCTTCGACGAAATCAAAAAACTCGGCCGTACAGAAATGATGGACGCCGTGCCTATTACTTTGGGTCAGGAATTCGGTGCTTATGCTCAGGCGATTGCCCGTGACCGCTGGCGGCTTTATAAGGTGGAAGAAAGACTGCGTCAGGTCAATCTAGGCGGCACTGCTGTCGGCAGCGGCGACAATGCCAACAGGAAGTATCGTTACAAAGTAATCGAAGAACTGCGTGATTTGACCGACATAGGACTCGCAACAGCCGAATACCCGATGGATATAACCCAGAACAATGATGTCTTCGTCGAAGTATCCGGTCTGCTCAAGGCACTCGCTGTTAATTTAATGAAAATTGCCAATGACCTGCGCCTGATGAATTCAGGTCCTAAAGGCGGATTAGGCGAGATTAGTTTGGAACCGTTACAGCTCGGTAGCACTATCATGCCCGGAAAAATAAATCCAGTCGTACCGGAAATGGTCATGCAGGTTGCCATGAAGGTCATCGCCAATGATACGGCAATAACCATGGCTGCTGCTCACGGCGAGTTTGAACTGAACGCTTTTATGCCGCTGATTGCGGATTCTTTACTGGAAAGTCTGGAGCTTTTAAGCGCGGCAACAGAATTGTTCCGCACAAAATGCATCAGCACTCTACAGCCCAACATAGAACGCTGCCGTGAACTCTTAGAACTGTCTTATGCTTTTGCGACCGCCTATACGCCTGAACTTGGCTATGACAAGGTAACAGAAATCATCGACGAGTCTGCAGGCGACACTGATTTAGCAAAAAAACTTTTAGAAAAATAAAGCACTTAAACAGATTAGAGCGGCCACCGGGCACTGTCCCCGGTGGCCGCTCTTTTTTTTGCAGTTATTTTTCCTGCAGGTAAATAGCGTCAAGATTCAAGTTGTAATTGGTTTTGCTTTCACGATTGTTGAGATTGATATGAACTTCACCGAAAACAACCATGATATTGATTTCCGGAGTTTCCAGCGTCACACTCATGTCAGCAAGTCCAGCGGCATGACTTTTACTATCAACAGCTGGATAAGCTGCTTCAATTTTAGCGATATAATCTTTGAAACTTTGTTCCAATAACAAACGGCCATCCATAGTTACTTGCAATGATGGTGTTCCATCTTGTTTATTGGTTGTCCAGGTAAGTTTGTAGGTACCTTTTTTACCCTTGATTTCTCCCCATGGCAATCCCTGCTCCTGGAATTTTTGCGGTTTCAATACCCATTCGTAACCTTTGATATCGATTGGTGTTGCTGACAAATATAAACTGGTGCTTAAATATACTCTGTTCATTGTACCGTAAAAACTATCATCCTTCGGCCAGGTTTGTTTAAAGCCAAATTTGCTTTTAAAAACTTCCCCGTTGGCAAAGTTTTTTTCAAACCAAACAGGCAGTTCGGCATCAGTAGAATAGG
>CAYTOV010000184.1:0-2158 GCA_964439485.1 uncultured Acidaminococcales bacterium
AGCTTGAAAAAATGATTCGCACTGCGAAAATTATCGATGATGCCGCTATCAGCAGGGATATTGTAACATTGGGCTCCAAGGTAATTGTTGAAGACATGGAGTTCAATGAAAAGGAGACCTACGTTGTTGTCGGTACTACTGAAGCTGATCCTACTGAGAACCGCATTTCCAATGAGTCTCCGGTTGGTGCAGCTATTTTAGGACAGAAAGTTGGAGCAGAGGTTAATGTTCCTACCCCTGCCGGCGGTCTTTTATACAGGATCGTTGCTATCGAATAGATTTTTTTAGATTAAATTGCAATAATGCTTAGGAGTGAAAAGGATGTCAGAAGAGAAAAACACCCCGGAGGCAGTTGAACAAGAACCTTTGACTGAAACCGAAATTAATGAACAAATGCAATTTCGCATAAATAAGATGAACCAATTGGCTGAACAAGGTCTGGAACCTTTTGGCCGCAAGTTTGATTGGAGTCATCATGCCCAGGACATTGCGGATGATTTTGAAGAGCTTTCCACAAAAGAAACTGTAGTACGCCTGGCTGGCAGAGTAATGGCCATTCGCGGTCATGGCAAGACAGCTTTTTTGGACTTGCTTGACAAGACCGGACGCATTCAGTTGTATGTACGTAAGGATGCTTTGGGTGAGGAAAATTATGGAATAATCAAGCTGATGGATATTGGCGACATTATTGGCGTCAGCGGCACAGTTTTCCGCACACATATGGGCGAACTTTCCATCAAAGCTGTTTCATTGGAAATACTTTCCAAAGCTTTACGCCCATTGCCAGAGAAGTGGCATGGCCTGAAAGATATCGAGACTCGTTATCGTCAACGTTATGTTGATTTGATTGTTAACCCTGATGTGCGTAAGACTTTCCTGCAACGCAGCAAAATTATCAAGAGTATTCGCGAGATTCTGGACAACAAGGATTTCCTTGAAGTAGAAACTCCTATTATGCACGCTATAGCCGGCGGCGCAACCGCTCGCCCTTTCATAACTTATCACAATGCACTCGATATGGAGCTTTATATGCGTGTTGCTCCGGAATTATATCTGAAAAGACTGATTGTCGGGGGTTTCGAACGCGTTTATGAATTAGGCCGTGTTTTCCGTAATGAAGGAATTGATATCAAACATAATCCGGAATTCACTATGGTTGAGGTTTATCAGGCTTATGCGGATTATAATGATTTGATGGATTTAACTGAGACTATTATTTCAGAAACTGCCGAGAAGGTACTGGGAAGCAAACAGATTACCTATGGCGGTCAGGAAATTGATTTGGCTTCACCATGGATTAGGATGACGATGATTGATGCTGTGGCTAAGTACACAGGCGTAGACTTCACCGGTGTTACTGATGTTGAAGAAGCTCGCAAGATGGCAGCAGGCATCAATGTACCAATTGAATCATCCTTTGGTGTAGGCAAAATCATCAATGCTTGCTTCGACGAACATGTTGAAGACAAGTTGATTCAACCTACCTTTATAATTGGACATCCTAAGGAAATTTCTCCTTTAGCTAAGAGCAGTGCTGCTGATCCTGAGATTACAGACCGTTTTGAGGCTTATATTTATGGACGTGAAATGTGCAACGGGTTCAGCGAGTTGAATGATCCTATTGACCAACGCGAACGTTTCCTGAAGCAGGTTGAAGAAAGAAATAACGGCGATGAAGAAGCTAACATGATGGATGAAGACTTCCTCAATGCTTTGGAATATGGTTTGCCGCCTACAGGTGGTCTAGGCATAGGCATAGACAGACTTGTCATGCTTCTGACTGACAGCTCATCTATCAGAGATGTGCTTTTATTCCCTCATATGCGTCACAAACTGTAAAAGCAATTATAGCTAATTTCAAAACAATTCTATATACAGCACCGAGAAATCGGTGCTGTATTTCTTTTTAACCAGTATTTGTTCGGTATAGTGGGAACGAATATTGGATACTGGCTTTAATGGTACGGATTAGGCGGAAAGTGACCAGTAAAACAGAGGATAACAGCGTATCTATGATGAACGCAGAGGAAAATGCTGGTTTATCGCTGAAAAGAGAGGAATATGAGGGAATGAGAGTTTGCATTACATTGCCTCAAGTGATATTATATAAGAGCTCCAGTAACGGAGCGGGTATCAAACAGAAAACTTCAAAAAAGTT
>CAYTOV010000185.1:0-2144 GCA_964439485.1 uncultured Acidaminococcales bacterium
ACATCGAGCGGGTGGCGAAAATGTTTGTTGCTGAGTTCTGAGCGGTGAATCAGACCGCTGGTTTTTAAACCGATATCAACAAAAACACCAAAGTCTACAACGTTTTGTACGGTGCCTTTAACAACTGAACCTATTTCCAGCTCGGATAATTTGGTGACTTTTTTGCGTGCGATAGGAGCAGGAGCATCTTCTCTGGGGTCACGCCCAGGATTGGCAAAGGCGTTTAAGATATCGATAATTGTAGGTTTACCAGCTGCAAGTTTGGCTGCCAGTAATTCGGCATCGGCTTTTTGCGCAGCCGGGATTATTTCAGCTTGTCTGCTCTGACATTCACTGAGAGAAAAGCCGAGTTCAGCAAGAATGATTTTTGCCAGTTCGTAACTTTCTGGATGGATGGCGGTATTGTCCAGAGGATTTTTACCGTCTTTAATGCGTAGGAAGCCTGCACATTGGGTGAAGGCAGCAGGACCTAGCCGCGCTACTTTTAACAGTTCTTTGCGATTTTGGAAGCGCCCGTTGGTATCGCGCCAAGTGATAATGTTTTTGGCCACACTTGCTGAGATCCCTGCTACGTAGCTAAGAAGTGCCGGAGAAGCAGTATTTAGCTCAACGCCGACATGGTTAACGCAGGATTCAACGACTGTGCCGAGTGTTTCAGTAAGAGTTTTTTGATTAACATCATGCTGATATTGTCCAACCCCTATGGCCTTTGGCTCAATTTTCACCAGTTCGGCCAGTGGATCCTGAACCCTTCTGGCAATGGAAACTGCACCACGGATGGAAACGTCAAGCTCAGGTAATTCTTCACGTGCGAGCTTAGAAGCAGAGTAGACGGAAGCCCCAGCTTCACTGGTTATGAGATAAGAAAGCTTCAAAGCATGCTTTTCTATCATTTGGGCGGCGAACTCTTCTGTTTCATAAGAGGCAGTGCCATTACCGATGGAAACAAGCGTAACGTTGTTGTTTTTGACCAGATTGAGGAAATCTTCTTCAGCTTGTGCGTGCTGGCGGTCGCTGCCGGTCATATAAAGAGTGCCGATGGCTTTGACCTGACCTTCCGGACTGACGACAGCTGCTTTACAACCGGTGCGATAACCAGGGTCAAGCCCAAGCACTGTATGCCCGCTTAATGGCCTCTGCAGCAGCAATTGTCTTAAATTAGTGGCAAAGACTGCTATGGCCTGCTTTTCAGCCTTCTCTGTCAGCTCGTTTCTGATTTCACGTTCAAGAGAAGGAAAAACCAGTCTCTTGTAGGCGTCGGCGGCTGCCGCGGTATAAGTCTCGGCGAAAATTCCATTTGCCTTAATTTGCAGTTTTTGATTTATTTTGGCTAGCGTTGACTCACTAGGAAGATTCAAATGCAGTTTCAGACAGCCTTTTTTCTCACCACGATTGAGGGCCAGAATGCGGTGAGGTGGTAATTGTTTTACCGGTTCGGCATATTCCTTGTACATCAGGAAATCCTGACCTACTGTTTCATCAACACAGAGTTCGGAGACAAGCTCAGCATTCTGCCTGATTGACTGACGTACCAATTCGCGAATGTCAGCACGTTCGGCAACCGTTTCTGCTACGATATCAGAAGCACCGGCCCAGACATCATCAATATTCAAAAGCCCTTGCTCTTCATTCAGATAGGCTGCTGCCAGCTGTTCAAGAGTTTCTGCCGGCTTTTCCTGCGCTATGATCAAATCAGCCAACGGTGCGAGACCTTTTTCGCGCGCAATCTGTGCACGGGTTCTTTTCTTTGGACGGTAAGGCAGATAGAGATCTTCCAAATCCTGTAGCTTGGTAGTGCTATTTATGGCTTTTTCCAATTCCGGCGTCATTTTCTCCTGAGTCGTGATGGAAAGAATAATTTCAGATCTTCTTTCGGCAAGGTTACGTAAATATTGTGCACGTTCGCTGATATTGCGAATTTGCTCTTCGTCAAGCTCGCCGGTAACTTCCTTGCGGTAACGGGCAATAAAAGGAATGGTGTTGCCTTCGTCAAGAAGTTTTAGCGCCGCATCTATTTTTTTTTCGACGATAATTAATTCTTTGGCAAGTATACTGGTAATTTCTGACATAATTTACCTACTTTCTAAACAGTGTGAAAGTGTTAATTCGTTACACATGTTGCAAAATCCTTTATTTAAGTTCTG
>CAYTOV010000186.1:0-2144 GCA_964439485.1 uncultured Acidaminococcales bacterium
AGCAGGTACACCTACAGAAGTCAAGAGAATCGCGATGATTGGCAGGGTGCCGCCTGGCACGCCGGCTGTACCAACACCAGCTAAGATTGCCATCAAGACAACGAAGATTTGGTTTTGGAGAGTGAGGTCAATGCCGAAAACCTGTGCCAGGAAGAGCACGGTGATGCCTTCGAAAAGTGCGGAGCCGTTCTGATTAGCGGAAGCGCCGATGGTCAGGACGAAGCGGGCAATTTTAGGCGGAAGATGCAGCACTTTATCTGCTGTTTCCAGAGCTACCGGCAAAGTTGCGTTGGAGGAGGCGGTGGAGAAAGCATAGAGATAAACTTCGCGGCATTTGTAGAAGAATTGGTAAGGGCTTACTTTACCAAACAGTTTCAGGAAGATGGCATACACTACCAATTGATGGAATAATATGCAGCCTACGACAACCAGGGCAAAATACAGGACGTTGCCAAGGAAGCCCGCACCGAGTGCATAGACGGTGTTGAAAATCAAACTGAAGATTGCGTATGGAGCCAATTGCATGGCAAAGCCGATAACCTTCAAAGAAGTTTCAAATACTGCGTTCAGGCCTTGAATAATAGGATGATTGAGGTCGGTTACCGTGTAGCTCATAGCATAACCAAAAATCAAGGAGAAGACCATCAGGGAGATGATTTCACCGGAGAAAGCACGAGCTGCGGAATCAACAGGATTTTGGGTAAAGAGGTCAAGAATGTACTGTACCCAGACTTTGTCGGTTACTGCTGCAGTATTGGCTTGGATTTTGATAACCGAAGCGTTGCTGCTGAGTGCACTGAGGTCGGCAGATACACCGGCGCCAGGCTGGAACAAATTAGTCATGAAGATTGCCAGCAAAACTGCAATAGCACTTAATCCTAATGTGTACATCATGGAAAGTCTGGCAACCTTGCCAAGTCCTCTGCCGCGTCCTAGTTCATAAACACCGAGAATCAGTGCTGATACCAAAAGCGGGACAACGACCATGAAGATCATTCTCAAGAAGATACCGGCAATCAATGTCAGTACTTGAGAGATAAATTTGAATGATGGGTATTGCGCAACTGGGAAAGTGTAGTAGCAAATCAGTCCTGCGATAATACCTAAAACGAAACCTAAAAGTATTTTGTGATGTTGTTTCAAGTTCATTTCTTCCTTTCATACTATGGTTAAGTGCGAGATGCGTTTTGAAGATTAAAATTGCTGCTTTTGGGCTATGATGATATTTTCACTTAAAGCCCATACAAGTAAAATAGCGTGAATCTTGCGAACAATGATAAAAATTTCTCACGAGCCCCGAATTCTTATAATAACAGAAATTTTTCATTAGTCAATATAACAAAAATTGTATACAAAAAACAAAGAAAATACATGCAGAAAATGGCTCTGTTACGCCACTTTTCGACAATCAGAGAAAGATGGAAAAGTTAACAATTATCGCTAATGGGGAGGATAAAGTATACACTAAGTGAGAATAGCATTTTAATAATATTTATCAGTTAGCCATTCTCAAAATCTTACTAAAATACTATAATATAAGAAAAGCGTTTTCCGATTGAAGCAAATAAGGAGGTAAGGATGTTTAACAAATTAAAAAAACAACTTTCAACTATTCATGCACAGAGTAAAGAGGCATCGGCCGTCTTTAAGTATATTGGGCCTGGCATACTTGTAACGGTTGGGTTCATTGACCCTGGCAACTGGGCGGTTAATCTGGCTGCCGGTGCTCATTATGGCTATAATCTTTTGTGGGTAGTCACGCTCTCTACTATTATGTTGATTCTTTTGCAGCACAATGCGGCGCATCTGGGAATCGTTACCGGTGAGTGCCTGGCAGAGGCTGCAAGTAAATTTTTAAGACCTTGGCTGGCGCGTTTTCTTCTGGGCACGGCGATGCTGGCGGTTATTGCGACGGCGCTGGCAGAATTATTGGGGGCGGCGATCGCACTTAATATGTTATTTGAAATTCCTATTTTGCCAGGCGCAATTATTACTGCTGTAATCTGTACGCTAATGCTGTGGACCAATGCCTACCGCAGATTGGAAATGTGGATTGCAGGTTTCGTTTCGGTAATTGCCTTTTCGTATTTGTTTGAACTTTCATTGGTACATGTGAACTGGCCTACGGCGCTTGTTAATTGGGT
>CAYTOV010000187.1:0-2126 GCA_964439485.1 uncultured Acidaminococcales bacterium
TCAAAAGGTTGTAATAAATGCACTAAACTAGACTGCTCAATGCGAAGGGATGGATAAGAATGATCAAGATTTTTGAAGGTGCTATGGGGACAAGACTGCAGGCTTTGGGCATTGCCGATAAACCTTGTCCGGAATATGCTTCAGTAACACACCCGGAGGCAGTGACAGAAATTCATAGGCAGTATGCTGAGGCTGGTGCCGATATTCTGGAGTGTAATACTTTTGGCGCTAATCCGTTGAAACTTAGTTATTTTGGTTTGGCCGATGAAACAGAAAAGATCATAACAGCTGGCGTAAACGCTTCGAGAGCTGCTTTGAAACCTGGCATGCAGATTGCCGGTAATATCGGACCAAGCGGTCGTCTGATAGCACCTTTGGGTGATTTGGGTTTTGAGGAAGCCTGTGAGGCATATGCGAGACAGATAAAAGCACTTGCGGCGGCAGGTGTTGATTATATCTTGTTTGAGACAATCATAGACATTCAGGAAATGCGCGCTGGTGTACTGGCGGCTAAAGCTGTCAGCAATCTTCCTATTATCTGCCAGCTGACGTATGATGCTCAGGGCAGAACGGTGACTGGTACTGATCCGCGAACAGCAGCGGCTATATTGGAACCAATGGGCATTTCTGTCATCGGCATGAATTGTTCTCTTGGACCTGAACAACTTTTGCCATTAGTTAAAGAATTAGGTGAAGCAACTTCTTTGCCAATCAGCGTGCAGCCTAATGCCGGTATACCGGTGCTGCGTGATGGCAAAACAATCTTCCCGTTGTCACCTGCAGAGATGGCAGCCTGGGTACCAAAACTAGTAGAAGCCGGTGCGACCATACTTGGCGGTTGCTGCGGGACAACGACAGAACATATCAGAGCAATCAAAGAAGCTGCACAAGGCCTTACTTTTGCGAAGCGGAAAGCCTTGCCGCAGGGTGTGCGACTGGCTTCCAGGACGAAGACAGTATGGCTGGGCGAAGCGCATTCGACGGTTTTAATCGGTGAAAGGATAAATCCGAGCGGACGCAAAGCAATGGCGGCGGATATCAAAAATGGCGACCTGACGGCAGTGAAAAGGGAAGCCTTAAATCAGGTGCAAGCCGGTGCGGAAGTACTCGATATCAACATGGGCGTTCCCGGTGTTGACCAAAAGCCTTTAATGAAGGATGTCGTGGAAACTTTGTCCATGTTGGTTGCAGCTCCTTTTTCTATCGACAGTACTGACCCTGCGGTTGTTGAGGCTGGTCTGCGCAATTTCCCGGGCAGAGCATTGATTAATTCCGTCAGTGACAAACCGGGTGTAAAAGAACAGATTTTTGCTTTGGCGAAAAAGTATGGCGCGGCAGTATTGGTTCTTCCTTTGGAGGAAAAAGGGTTGCCAAAAACAGCTGAAGAGAGACTGACGATAGTTAAGCGTTTGGTTGCGGAGGGCAAAGCAGCAGGACTGAGCGATAGCGATTTCATGCTGGATCCTCTGGTATTGACGGCGGCTTCTGATGGTCAGGCTCCGCGGGAAACTTTGCGTACACTGCAGCAATATCGGAAAGAACTTGGTTATCCGACAACGATGGGACTCAGCAATGTGTCTTTTGGCTTGCCGGGACGTGAAGATATAAATGCGGCCTTCTATCTGATGGCACTGGCCAGCGGTCTTGATGCGCCAATCATTAATCCGTGTTCGGAAAAAATAAAGACAATGACCGCCGCTTCCAAAGTTATCAGAGGCACGGACAGTCAAGGCATAGAATATAGCAAAAACTATGTGGAAAAGAACATTGAAACCAGCAGTACACTAACAGTAACGAACGGTGATGTACTTGCCGAACTTTGCCAAGCCGTTATGACCGGCGAAAAAGAAAGAGCTGCGACGCTGGCACTTGCTGCTTTTGAACAAGGACATACAGCGTCTGAGATAACCGCTAATGCCTTGGTCAAGGGGATGCATATAGTTGGTGAAGATTTTGGCGCAGCCAGAACATTCCTCCCGCAAGTCATGCTGGCAGCAGAAGCGATGAAAACTTCTTTTGACGCCTTGCGCACCAAGATTAAGGCAGAGGATCTGCCCTATGCCGGCAAGGTTGTGCTGGCCACGGTGAAAGGTGATATTCACGACTTAGGCAAGAACATTGTCAGT
>CAYTOV010000188.1:0-2119 GCA_964439485.1 uncultured Acidaminococcales bacterium
TCTTCATCAATCGCAAAATTAACAGTTATATTTTTATTGACCTCATACTGCGTAAATGTATCATGATACTGTCCATCTAAGCTTGTTGCATAGCCAACGAGCACATTGTCTGTGACATACTTGCTTGCCAGAACATTATATTGCTCTTTTTCTTCCTTCGTGAATTCACTTGAATTCTTGGCATTAATTTCAAAGCCAATGCCAGTTGCTGTATTGCCGCTGTAAACACGGAACTGGTCAAGATTGAGGTCTTCCTTGAAGAGGGTTTCCACATCTCTCAGGAATGTCATCTCAATACCGACATCAAGAAGTGCCTGCAAATCCTGGCTTTCCAGGCCATTACCGCCTGTACCACTGCCACCATCGCTATAGCTTTTCAGCGTCAGCATCCTAAATAATTCCTGCTGGCTTAGTGGTGGATCGGAAGACAAATGCAGTTCCATCTGTTCGAGAGGGCCGTCAATCTGCATATTCACATTATAACGCCCAAATTTAGTATAAGAATCGAGGTTGATTGTTGGCAAGATCGAACCAGGTGTAGGGAATCCTGCTGTCGCTCTCCTTATTTTGAAAGGAGTCCTTAAATAGCTGACAGTTCCCTTTGTTGCCACCAGCGATCCATCCACATTAGTATACCTCGTACTGCCCATAATATGCAAACCACCAGCCAGCCACATGTCATAAAGGTATTTATTGTAAAGATGGATTTCCGGTCCAAGCACTATCTTGATATCTAACCCTATGTTGGAATTGCCAGGTTTTATCTCCGGAATCGTCGGCATATTGATGAGAACTTTATCCAGTCGAATTTCACTCGCGATATGAGGTCTGTTCCGTTCGTGCGTTACAGCAGCCTTACCGTTGATAATACCACTGAAAAGTGGCGAAGTTATTTGAACATTATCGGCTTTCACATCTAATTGATACGGGGTGCTGTCGCCCTCCAGCAAGGCAAAAGTACCATTGGCGTTTAACTTGCCAGTCGGACCGATTTTAGCTGACATTTCTTCCAGACGAATTCTGCGCCCTTCAAATTTTACAGCCATCTTTAAATTCTCAATCAAAGTTGACATTTGTTTCAATTTGATTGTTCCGTTATTTATATTGAAGCTACCTTCAACAAACGGTTCCTCAAGCGTACCTGTCAGCATCAGCCCTCCGCTCGTCTCTCCGCTGCCGCTTTCAACATTCTTATTCAGCATTGGTAAGATTGCCAGATTAGCATTGTCGAGTTTAACCTTGATTGACATCTGCGCCTCCGGATTTCTGCGTTCTCCCTTGGCCCTGAATAAATCTTGAGGCACCGCTCCATAAGCGCTGACTTTGTAGATATCTTTCTGAACATACAGCTGTTCAATATTATAGAGGTCGTCACGCAAAGTGAACATGCCATACAGGTTGTCAAAAGGAGTATCTGCTATTTGTCCCTGGCTGACTGATAACGAAGCATTAGCTGACGGGTTTTCAATAGTACCGCTGACCTGAGCCGCGAAACTCATTTTGCCGCCAAAATCAATCGGTGCTTTAATGAAGGCGTTGAGTACAGACGCATCGGCCTCACTACAGAAGGCATCAATTGCCAGACCACGGTTTTTGAAATCTACTGTGCCTTGCGCTGCCAGGAAACCACCCTTTTCTTCGTCTATGCGTACTTTAAGAATATTAAGAATATCTTTGTGAATGAATACATCAAAAACAGCAGAAGGGTAACTGATGCCACGGATGCTGCAGTTGCGAATCTGACCGCCTACACTGATGCCGGTGCCTTTGCCCTCCTTATTGATAATGATGCTGCCGTCAAGATCACCTGCTATGTCATAATCCTGTCCGGCCAAAGCGAGCAGCGATTTCATATTGCCACCCTTGACTTCGACATTGCCCTGCAAAAGAGCATCAGTAAAATCGATCAGCATATCTATGCCAAATAAACCGCCGCCTTGTTTGGCGCTTCCTCTAAGCCGGTTGACCTTACCGCCGGAGCTTTCCAGATTGCCTGTAATATTTGTAAATTCCTGGTCATTGATAATTATACTGTTCGAATTGAGCTCACCTGTAAAGAGTGGTGCGGCTAAAGTTCCCTTCAGCTTGCCATTCAGATCAACCAGACCAGACACTTTCA
>CAYTOV010000189.1:0-2117 GCA_964439485.1 uncultured Acidaminococcales bacterium
TTCTTCCAGGCCCTTACGTGCTTTGAAAACAGTCATCAGCTTACTCCTTCCCGGTGCGAACTCTGATAGCATTAGCATGGGCTTTTAGTCCCTCTGCTTCCGCCATTTCTATAATATCTTCACTTACAGCAGCTAAAGCCTGTGCTGTATAGGCAATAATGCTGGTTTTCTTCATGAAAGTCTCTACATTGAGCACAGAATAGAATTTTGCCGTGCCGCCAGTTGGCAGGACATGGTTAGGTCCGGCGTAGTAATCACCCAGCGGTTCCGGTGAATAAGCACCGAGGAAAATCGCTCCGGCATTTCTGATGTAAGGCAAAAGCGCAAAAGGTTCTTTGGTAATGACTTCCAAATGCTCCGGTGCCGACAAATTCGCCATTTCAATAACCGTCTCCATATCTTTGGCAACAATTATTTTTCCCTGATTAGCTAAAGATAGAGCAGCAATTTCAGCGCGCGGCAGTTTTGCCAACTGTATATCCAACTGCTTAACAGTTGCCTCCGCTACCTCTAAGTCGTCTGTGACCAAAATGGCACTGGCCAACGGATCATGTTCCGCTTGTCCCAAAAGGTCGGCCGCCAGATAAGCAGGCTCTGCCGTTTCATCAGCGACAATCAGTATTTCGCTCGGTCCGGCCAGCATATCAATATCGCAGTGACCGTAAACAGCCTTTTTCGCCAAAGTAACGAATATATTGCCAGGGCCGGTTATCTTTTCAACCTTTGGCACGCTTTCCGTACCAAAAGCCAAGGCCGCAATCGCTTGCGCACCGCCCATTTTATAAATCTCTGTGATGCCAATTTCCGCAGCCGTTGCCAGTACATAGGGATTTACTTTGCCGTCCTGTCCTGGTGGTACAGCCATTACAATGCGCGGTACACCGGCAACTTTCGCCGGTACGGCATTCATGATAACGGAAGAAGGATAGGAAGCTGTACCGCCCGGCACATAAATGCCGACGGAATCAACCGGCGTTACCTTTTGCCCCAACATCGAACCGAATTCCCTGTTAGTCAGCCAGGATTTCGGCATTTGTTCTTCGTGAAATTTTTTGACATTGGCAATAGCCCTTTTGATAGCAGCCATTGTGGAAGGTTTAACAACTGCCTGCGCAGCAGCAAATTCTTCTTCAGTTACCTTCAGAGAAAAAGTGGCCAGATCAGCCTTGTCCAAAAGGCTTGTATAATAAAGTAATTTCTCATCGCCGCCCATACGTACATCGGCAACAATTCTGTCTACAACCTGAGCCGCGGTAAGTGGTTCACCGAACATAGCAGTTACGCCAGCCTGTACCCGGGGAGATAATGTGCATTCATCAAAAGCCGTCTTCTTCATCGTCTGCGCAATTTCCAGCGCCGTCATCTTTCTAGCATCAATGATTTTCATCACACATTCTCCTCCTCTACAATAGCTCTTAAATCGGTTACTAGTTTATTCAAGCGGTCAAACTTCAGTTTGAAGCTGACCCTATTGGCAATTAAACGTGCTGTAGCTGTATAAATGGAAGCAACTTCCACAAGCTTGTTTTCTTTAAGCGTACGGCCGGTTTCGACTATATCGACAATCAGCTCTGATAAACCAACCATAGGTGCCAATTCGATAGAACCGTTCAGCTTGATTATCTCGTTCTGAATACCGAGTCCCAGAAAATAAGACTTGGCACAATTAGGATATTTGGTTGCCACGCGTAAGTGCGCATAGTCTGATAAGTTTGGCTTCTGCATATGTTCCGGTACTGCCAGCATCAAGCGGCAGCGGCCGTATTTCAAATCCAGAAGTTCGTAGACATTCTTTTGCTCTTCCAGCAAAACGTCCTTACCAATAATACCGATATCAGCTGCGCCATACTCTACATAAGTTGGCAAGTCAACCGTCTTCGTTATAATAAAGCGAACTTTGCTTTCTTCATTAGTAATGACTAGTTTGCGAGAATCCTCGGTCACGTTATCAGCACTGTAGCCAACACGTGCCAGAAGGTCAACGCTCTTATCAAACAGTTTTCCTTTGGGCAAGGCAATTGTTATATAATCCATTTGTGCACTTCCTTTATTACGTTAAAGTATTAACATATTACCATGATTATTATGATATGTCAAACTTTTCTTCAATAAAGATT
>CAYTOV010000190.1:0-2103 GCA_964439485.1 uncultured Acidaminococcales bacterium
GAGGCAAAAGATAAACATTGCCCCCAGATAAAGTTTAAGCCTTCTGTCAAGCTGCACGCCCCTCAAAGTGAACTTCTGTGCATTACGTTTGCCGCCGCTCTTTTCCTGCACGCCCCCTATCATAAGGACACCAATTACTGCGGGAATTATCGAATAAAGAAAAGCGGTCTCAAAATCAACTTCATTGGTAATAATGAAATAAGCAAGCAATACCCCTAACGCTGCACCAAGCATATCAAGCATCTTGTGCAGACCGTAAGACCGTCCCAATTTGTCTTTCTCACTTGACTCTTCTACCAGTGCATCACGAGGTGCGACTCGAATGCCTTTACCGACCCGGTCTATTACTCTGGCCGCCAAAACGCCCGTCCAGGAAGCTGAAAGCAACAAGGCAACTTTGTAAACAATGGCAGCAGAGTAGCCGATAAACGTCAGCTTTTTCTTATTCTGGTAAACGTCACCTATGTAACCACTAAATACTTTCAGAAATGAAGCCGTACACTCTGCTATGCCTTCTATTACTCCAACAATCGCAGGCGTTGCTCCAAGATTTGTCGTCAAAAACAAAGGAATCAGTGGATAAACCATTTCCGTGCTCATATCAATAAAAAGACTGACCAAGCCAATAATAAAAATATTAGAAAAAGCAAATTTGCTTTGCATGAAGTCCATCCTCCAAAACTTTCTGATCATTTTACTTACTGACATTACACCTTTGCCCTATCCATGCTATTCACAAGTATAGCATGCAATTAGCGAAGAAACGTCAATATTTCAGCAAAGATTTATAGATAATAAAAAACACCACTTAGGAAGTGGTGTCATAATAACTAATAAAAAAAACATAGAAATATTGCTTATAAATCTGCTTAATATGCACAATAAATATCAGGCAAGAGAAACAACGGAATTTTTGGTTTTCTTTGCTGCCCTGAGCATTAAATCAACTTCCCGGATAACCTGTTTCTTGTCCCAATCTTTGTCAACTGTTACTACGCCGATACTTAAAGTAGCGATACCGCATTCCTCACTGGCAAGTACAACATCTTTGAGCTTATTGGTAATTTCCAAGGAGCGTGTCATATCCGTATCAGGGAATATTATAACAAACTCATCACCGCCCCAACGGGCTACAACATCCAGATTGCGAGTGTATTTACGGCAGATATTCGATATGTTGACCAAAACGGCATCACCAGCGTAATGACCCATTTGATCGTTTATCTGTTTGAAATTATCAACATCTATTGCCGCCACACAGACAGAATAATTGCCGCGTACGTTTCTTTCAATTTCTTGTGTAAGACGTATATTGAAGTACCAACGATTTCCTAATTTTGTTAAAAAATCGAACATAGCCATATAATGAAGCTCATAAATCATTTTGCCTATAATTGCGCCAAAAATAGCAAAAAGAATTATAGCAAAATAGACCACAACATCTCGCATGCTTGGGAAATAAGTTTCGCTAAGCCGTTGAATTAAGAAGGCAATTGAAGCAGAAGCCGCGCCTAATAACGTAAAAATCAGTGAAGTATGCTTGTGGAATATTTTATTCGTATAGATATACATTTGCTGGCACCTCGCAAAGGGCTGATTTATCTTAAAATGCAAATGACCGGGAAAAACGAAGATGGGTTCCAAAAACAATAAATCACCAAACTTAGTCTGGCCTGAAAATTTCAGCAAGGCCAGGCTTCAATTCAGACATATTGCCGATAAATAAAGCTGTACGTTTGAATTTTATCATCTTTATATATGATTATCAAGTGCAATATTGTCCAAAGACAGAATTTTTAAATTAAGTAATAGTTCATAGTAAAAAAGGCTTCTCAGGAAAACTGAGAAGCCTTTTGTTTGTTTAGTTGGTGCGGGAGACAGGAATCGAACCTGCACGCCTCACGGCGCTAGATCCTAAGTCTAGTGCGTCTGCCAGTTCCGCCACTCCCGCGGCATAAAAGATAAAAAAATGGTGATCCACCCGCGACTCGAACGCGGGACACCCTGATTAAAAGTCAGGTGCTCTACCGACTGAGCTAGTGGATCACATGGCTGGGGCGGCTGGACTCGAACCAACGCATGCGGGAGTCAAAGTCCCGTGCC
>CAYTOV010000191.1:0-2047 GCA_964439485.1 uncultured Acidaminococcales bacterium
CCTGCAACATTAATATCCTGTTTCGCATAAGCAGTCAAAGTTACATTACCGCCGAGTTCCTGCATTTTGCCTGTTACTTCAATCATGGAGGCCGCATCGATATTGCCGACCTTGCCAGTAAGCGGGTCTGGCATCACACCTGCCGCCACAGCAGCCTTGTTGATTTCGCTGAGGAAATACATCAGGGAAGAATTAATATTGCGCCCATCGCTCGCAATGGTAATATTTTCCGTAAAAATCTTCTGTCCTTCTTCGTAAACAATCTTATTAGGAACCATTTCCAGACGGCTGACAGCCATTTCGCCCGAAATAATATTGCCGGCGGCACAGATGCGTATATACATTGTGCCCCGCGAAGAGGCAAGAACTTTCTTGGCTTCCTGCACCATAGTATTAGGGATCCAGAGAGCCTGCACATCTTTAGTTTTAACTTCCATGCGTGCCAGAATTGCCTGATTGGCAGCAGCAAGGAAAGTATCCATCTGTTTGTCATTTTCTTCTTCCGACAACCCGGCATTCAGGATACCGGAATACAACACTTCACCAGCGCGGAAGACAACCTCGCCTTCACGAATCGCGATTAAGCCTGCTCTCAAGTGCGCGGTAGCATCTTCCAGCTCTTTGATTTCTGCGTTCAGTTTTTCACGCGAAGCTTCGAGTGTCTCTACTTCCGCCTTCATAGCAGCCAAATCAGTATCTGCCTGTGCGTAACGTTCCTGCAGAGCTACAAGCTGGGCATTGATCGCATCGCGCTCCTTCTGCATTTCTTCCAGGCTGGTAGTAGTTTCTTTGATTTGATTATCCAGTGAGGCAATCAATTTATTCTTGTCTGCCAATTCCTGCTGGGCAGTAAGTTTGTCATTATTCAGAGCAATGAGCTCTGTTTTTAACTTTTCCATGCCAAAAAGAGCAGTTTTGACATCCTTGGAAGTAACCGCGAGTACGCCTAACGTTGCGGCCGCGATCATAATACCGGTAATGACGGTCATCAGGACAGACGTATGGTAAGGACGCAGACCAAAGATAGAAAGCCTCTTCTTGCCGATCTTGCTGCCTAATTTGTCGCCGATGAAGGCTATCGCTCCACCCATGATTGCCAGCACTAATATCAACGTTAATCCAAACATTCGCTCATCGTCTCCCGTTTATCAAAACTCCTGAATATTCTACTACTAAGATTCCTCGACTACGCTCGGAATGACAAAAACAACAGGGAAATCAATCAATGGTTGAAGAAGCGACGGGAGTTAAGTTTGAACCAATCGACTGCAAGCGCTTGCGCACAGCACAAAGATTGATATTTCAAACTTATGCAGTAGAAGCACCCGATTAGGACGCTTCTACTACCTTCCTCTTATTTAACGCGTGTGGAATGGTCCAGAGGAGCTCTTTAATCATTGGTAAATACTACAATATACCAACGAGGCCTTCGTACTAATTTCTTAGTGCGAAGGCCTCGTTTTTTATTAGTTCTTATTTTCTTTGACTATTTGTTCTGCCAGCCGCACAGCCTGTACGCCGTCAGACGCATACATATCGGCGTTGATTTCTTTAGCATATTCAGCAGTCAGAACTGCACCGCCCACAATAATTTTAGCGGATGCGCCTTCCTTATGCAGCAGCTTGATTGTTTCTTCCATACTGCCAAGCGTTGTCGTCATTAAGGCACATAAACCGACTATTTCCGGTTTTTCCTTTTTAACTGCTGCCAGGATTACTTCCGGATCAACATCTTTACCCAGATCAACAACGGCAAAACCACTGTTACTTAATAAGGCACTGACAATGTTCTTGCCTAAGTCGTGAATATCACCTTTCACCGTGGCCAATACCACTTTGCCGGCATAGGGCAGATCCTCCGCCTTAATCTTGGTGCGCAAAGCGTCAAAAGAGGTTTTCATCGCTTCTGCTGCCAACATGACTTGTGGCAGGAATGTTCTGGCCGCGCCAAAATCTTCACCAACTATATGCATACCCTTGACCAAGGCATTGGCGGTTATCTCAGACGCTGTATGTCCTTGTTCAAAAGCAGCAAGTGCCAGCGTCG
>CAYTOV010000192.1:0-2035 GCA_964439485.1 uncultured Acidaminococcales bacterium
GCATCAGCCTTACCGATTGACTTTTGAAAGTTTCAAAACGTTTGGCTTCTTTTTTCCCTAGTACCTGCAGCCACAGAACTCCGGCTTCACCAAGCTCGTCAGAAGAAATATCTATCTCTTCTTCACCAGTCAGATGAATAAAGCCATCTTCGCCTGTTTCAGCCAGCCACCATTTTTCTTCGTGCCATATTAAAGCAGGCAATTGGCGATGGTCAAACCTATCCCAACGTAAAATTGCAGCCCTTACATTCCTTCTGTTGACGGACTTAAGTATAAAGCCGAGCTGGTTTACAGTATCCGTACTTTCATTTTTTGATTTGCTGCAAGCCTCATCAAGAGCTCCCTGTGGCACCGGAATTTCCAAGCGTGCCAGCAACTTTCCCAGCAAAGCGGCCGGTAAAAAATCTGGTTGCTTCTTTGTCATGGTTCCTTCACCTCCGCTACCGCATCAAGCCGACCATTAATTGCCGCTATACGCAGCGATACTTCCATCCAGTTGGTTTTTGCCTGGACCAACTGATGTCGCATATCCGTGAGTTCTCTTTGAAAATTAAGGACATCAATCCAGGATTTACGACCTGCATCAAATTGGCGGATAATCGACTTGAGCGTTTCCTCCATTTCTTCTGTCGAATGCTCATAGGAGGAAATTATATTGTTCTGTATGCCGCGCTCCGTGACCAGATTAGCAACGCGCCTTTTGATTTCATTACGAGTATCTTCAAGATTTTCTTCCGCGACTGCAATCTGCGCTTCTGCCGCGGCCGCCCGCTTTTGCCCTATAATTCCCAAACCATCAAGGCTGCCTTCCAAAAAAAGACCTACCTTATTATCAGCGGCGTAGTCATATTTGGGATTAATGTATTTATCATACCTGGCGTACAAAGTCGGCATCCGCTCAGCCTTGCGTAAATCCGCTTCTTTTTTCGTCAGTTCGAGTTCTGCTATTCTTACCTTAACTCTGGCATCATTATCCTGTGCAGTTTTTGTCGGATCTTGCTCTGCAGGGAAAGCGACAAGAGCCTGATCGACAGGTTTGTCTGCAGAAATTTCTATTTGCGTCAATGACTCCAGCTCATTACGAGCCTTTGCTGCAGCGCCTTTAAGCTGCTCCAGCTGCGCCTGTGCCTGCAAAAGTCTTGAAAGCGCCAATCTTACGTCAGCAGCCGAAGCAACTCCACCTTCTTGTCTGCGATTTATCATCTGGTAAAACCTATTGTGTTCCTCCACATTAGCCTGAGCAATAATTACTCTTTGCTTGATGCCCCAATAGCTGTTATAGGCAGCCGCAGTATCTTCGATCACTTGCCTCTGCACCTGCAGCAAAGAAAGCTTGCCTACATCGATGCCCTGCTCAGCAACCTTAATACTGCCGCTGATCTTGCCAAAAGAATAAATCGGCACCTGCCCTCGCGCCACACCGTAATTATCATCATTATTATACATAGATTGCGCAGATATGCTAAAAGATGGCAGTCTGCCAGCCTCTGCTTCATCAAGCTTATAACCCAATGACTTCAGCTCTGCTACTTTGCTTTTTACGCTTGGGTTAAGATGTACAGCAGCTTTCAGTGCTGTTGACAGGTCATTGCCCTGCGCGCTGTTCTCGGCACTGGCAGGTATATTGATCGTTAATATGACTAAAGCAAGAAACCCTATGAAACCTGACTGCCATTTTTCCATGCTCTGCTCTCCTTCGGCAAACAACAAATCTTTTATGCAAATTCATCGTTGTTGTTTCTTTTCAAGTCTTTCAAAAACCTTTTAGAATTTCATGTCTCCCTCATTCTGATTTGTCCCATGAATGATATTTTTATATGACTTGTTAAGTATAATCCTAGGTTTTTTAAAAGTAAAATTTTAGCCAGCAATATTTTATGCGAATATAGACATTTATAATATTCAACTAAAATACTGCGCGCATATCTTCAAATACTGATAAAAACAATCCATTTCATTATAGCCTTATAGGTTCTTTTCAAGATAATTCTTACCGTATTCGTCAAATTTTTACCATAAAAAATTTTTATACGCT
>CAYTOV010000193.1:0-2034 GCA_964439485.1 uncultured Acidaminococcales bacterium
TTTTAATTCTTGCGTATGTTATAATTGCAAAGTAATTTAATAATATTTAGGTGCTTGTGAAAGCTTAAACGGTAAGAACGGTGAAAATCCGACACGGTCCCGCCACTGTAATGAACGCGAAATGTTCAAGTCAGGAACCATCCTAAATTTGCCTGCTGGAATCCACGAGTGATGGAGATAGCGCCATTGATAGGGTGTTTTGGCACCTTTGGTCAGTTTATCGAACCTCTGCGATTCTGCAGAGGTTTCTTTTTTTTATAAGATTGCAATAATAATGTCGCAGCTGTAAGGAGAAAAAGTGGAAGAATATAGAGTTTTTGAAGGGAAAAAACTACGCTATGGTTATACGACCGGCACTTGTGCTGCGGCGGCTGCCAAAGCCGCAACGGAGATGCTTTTTACGAAGCAAAGGGTAGATTATATAAAGATTGATACGCCTAAGGGTATTACATTGAATCTGGAAGTTGAAGATGTATCTATTGCTGACGATATAATTTCATGTGCAATCCGCAAAGATGCTGGAGATGATCCAGATGATACAAATGGTATCCTTATTTACGCTGCAGTTCATAAGTGTAGTGAAGAAGGAATAGAGTTGCTTGGCGGTGTTGGCGTCGGCAAAGTAACTATGCCTGGCTTAGCTTGTCTTGTTGGCTCACCGGCAATTAATCCTGTTCCACGTAAGATGATAATTGAAGCGGTATCAAGTGTTGCCAGAGATAACTGCTACGATGGGGGATTAAAAGTAACAATATCCGTGCCAGAAGGTGTTGAAATTGCTAAGAAAACTTTCAATCCACGCTTAGGCATAGTTGGTGGTTTGTCTATACTCGGCACCAGTGGAATAGTGGAACCAATGAGTGAAAAAGCATTGGTAGATACAATTTATGTTGAAATGGATGTTCAAAAAAGTAAGGGTAATGAAAATCTATTGGTGTTTTTTGGCAATTATGGTCAGGATTTTGCGAAGGATGTGCTCAATTTATCTATTAGTGATGCTGTTACTTGCAGTAATTTTGTAGGTGAAGTTTTGGATTATGCAGTGTTCAAGGGCTTTAGAAGTGTGTTGATCATTGGCCATTCGGGAAAATTAGTAAAATTATCCCAAGGTGTCATGAATACGCATTCAAAATACGCGGATTGCAGAACAGATGCATTGGCACTATATGCGATGTTTGAAGGGGCGTCAAAAGATATTGGCCTCGAAATTGCCAGCGCCTTGACTACGGATGAGGCCGTGAAAATCCTGAAGAGAGAGGAACTCGACAAAGCAGTTCTTCAAATAATTAATGAACGAATTGAGTTTTATATGCAGCAAAGGGTACATGGCAAGATCAAGACGGCTGCTTTAATGTTTTCAAATGCTCATGGTTTATTGGGAAAAACCGCTAGTGCTGAAGAATTAATCGCATTACATATGCAAAGATAAAGGGAGTGACATTTAGTGAGAGGTAAACTTTATTGTGTAGGAATTGGCCCGGGAGATCCCGAGCTTTTAACTTTGAAAGCTGTCAGGCTGCTGCAAGAATGTGATGTTATTGCTATGCCTAAAGGTGACAACGAAGTAATGACAGCTAAAGACATTATTAAACAGGTTGTTGCAATTGATGAAAAAGAACAACTTTATATTCATATGCCGATGACTAAGGATGCCGATTTGATGAACAAGGCCCATCAGTTTGGAGCGGACGAAATTATAAAAATGCTTGATAATGGTAAAAATGTTGTCTTCGTTACTTTAGGTTGTCCTACTGTTTATGCAACTTGCATTTATGTACATAAGCTTGTTTTGGCGGCTGGCTACGAATCTGAATTAGTTGCTGGTGTTACTTCTTTCTGTGCGGTAGCAGCTAAATTAAATACTTCTCTTTGCGAAAGATCAGAACCTCTAGTTATTTTGCCAGGCAGCTATAAAGAATCTATGAGCTTTTTAGACGGACCAGGTAATAAGGTATTAATGAAATCAGCAAGCGAAATTCAAAAGGTTCGTGATGAACTGGAAGCACGTAATCTGCTGAATAATGCCGCAATGGT
>CAYTOV010000194.1:0-2017 GCA_964439485.1 uncultured Acidaminococcales bacterium
CATCAAAAGGAAACAAGATTCGGCCCGCTACTTCTTTGGCTTCGCCGAAAAGAGGCAGCGACAGTTTGTCTTGTGGTGGCAGCACATTTATCGAGGTGCTGTTGGGACACAAAGAATCAGCTTTTTTCAATAATTCTTCTGCTTTAAGCGGATATTCGACAATAATAGGCAGCTGACAAAGTGCTTTGTAGAGCTCTACAAATAATTCCTGTTTGCAATTGTCAGGTAACAAGCACAGGGTACAGTCATAGATCTGCATATAGCCACCGCCCTTATTTTCCTGCTGCTTTTTTCACCGCATCTTCGATACGGTCATAGGTTGTAATTGAACGAATGCCGATTGCCGAAAGTCTTTGACTTGGTGAAGAGCCGATGCGCAATGCCAGGACTACACCGCAGTCTTTGATTGTACTGATGATATTTTCTATCTTGTCATCTTTTCCATCATCACATTCACTTTGACCGGTACAGTATGCAATTGCCTGTCTTTTTTCTATAAATTTAACCTTTACTCCATCACTTTCATAAATATAGAATTCTTTGGCATGCCCAAAGTGCTGATCAACAAGGATACCACTGCTCGTTGCAACCGCAACTCTCTGCAATTCACGCTCCTGTTTTTGCTCTTCAACCTTGTGACAGCTACGAAACTCCAACGAAATATCATTACCCAGTGTACCTATAGCATCGGCACGGCATTGTTTACAGTGCAGCATTTGCTTGAGATGTTCACCACATTTTGTACGCATCTCCATTACTTCTTTGTTGCTTACAAGGGGCATATTCTCAAAGATACTTCCTTGTACCGGTATCATCTGCATGATATTAGTTATCTCACAGTTCAGATCGCGTACCGTTTTGACAACTTCTTCGATATGACCATCGTTAATGCCCTTAAGCATAACGATATTTACCTTGCAGATTACACCGCGATCCGTCAGGAATTTCAAACCACTAAGCTGATTGCCAAGAAGAATGCCGGCAGCCGCTTCGCCTGTGTAAGTCTGCCCTAGAAAATTAATATGATGGTATATCTTTGCACCAATCACCGGATCTACTGCGTTAATAGTGACAGTAACATGCGATACGCCAAGGTCGACAAGTTCCTGCGCATAAGTCGGCAGCATCAGGCCATTAGTTGAAAGGCAGAAAGTAACATCAGGATCTTGCTCACGAATCAGATTCAAGGTTTCTCGTGTTTCTTCAAAATTCGCCAACGCGTCGCCAGGTCCGGCTATACCGACAACAGTCAGGTTCGGCCCTCTTTCTTTGACATAAAGATATTTTGCCAAAGCCTCCTGCGGTCGAAGTACTTCTGTCGTCACACCAGGTCTGCTCTCATTAGGGCAGTCATATTTACGCAGGCAATAATTGCACTGGATATTACACTTAGGCGCAACTGGCAGATGAATGCGGCCGAACTGCCCTGCACCACAGTTATAACAAGGATGGGTTTTAGTCTTATCGCTATTGATGGCGCGTGCCTCTTCTTTCGTAAGTGAGCGGTTATTTAACATCTTGACCTCCTGCATTGCTAATTTGCTGCCGTCGCCACCATATTCGCTGCCTGAATAATATTTGGCATAATTATCACTTTTGAAGTTTCTGCTCACCTGCATCAAGAGTGCGTTATTTACTTTGTCCAGCATATCCAGCGATCCTTCGTAACCAAGCATGCGGACTCTCTGACCGCCCACTTGATCATGAATCGGGAAACCACAGCGAATAAGATCAAGGCCTAATTTGGCAGCAACGCGCCGACCGTCGCCATTGCCAATCATTACGTTGGCTTTTGTTTCGACTGCGAGCTCTTCAATCTTGTCAAAATCAGCATCATCAACAATGAAACTTTTTTCAATAAGCAGCCGGTCGCAAGCTTTTTGCACTTTTTCCTGTAATACTTCCTTTAAACTCGAGCCTTCACTGCCCGTAGTTACTGCCACCGGGACAATACCACTTTCACAGCACAAATCTGTAATAGCCTTCACCGTGTCAGGTTCACCAAAAATTACCGCCC
>CAYTOV010000195.1:0-2016 GCA_964439485.1 uncultured Acidaminococcales bacterium
ATAAAACATTTGCGTTTTTGTTAAGTTATAAGTATAATCTAAAAGGTAATATATTTTGCTTAATGCAAAAATCTTTGCAAAATAAAAAGGATAATATTTAGGGGGAAACAAATTGAAGATCAAACAATCTATTGAAAAAATTCCTGGCGGTATGATGGTTATTCCTTTATTTTTAGGTGCTATTATTAATACAATAGACCCGACTATGGCTAAAACCTATGGTTCTTTTACGGGTGCTTTGATGACTGGCGCTATGCCAATTATGGCGGCTTTCTATATATGCATGGGCGCAACCATTGACTTGAAATCGACACCAACTATTTTGCGCAAAGGTGGCGCATTGCTTGGCGCAAAACTTTTAGCCGGAGCCATTTTGGCGGTGATTGCTTCAAAATTTATTCCTAATGGTATGATTGATTCTGGTATTTTTGCAGGTTTATCTGTTCTTGCAATAGTTGCCTCAATGAATGATACTAATGGCGGTTTGTATATGGCTTTGATGGGCCAGTTTGGCAAAAAAGAGGATGTTGCAGCTTATTCAATTATGAGCCTGGAATCCGGTGCCTTCTTCACGATGGTAACTCTTGGAGTTGTCGGCCTTGCTGCTTTTCCTTGGCAGACCTTCGTAGGCGCAATACTTCCTTTGATTATCGGAATGATCCTTGGTAATACTGATGCTGACATGCGTAAGTTTTTAAGCCCTGCGATTCCAATCCTTGTACCGTTTTTTGCTTTTGCTCTTGGCTGCGGTTTGAATTTCAACAGCTTGGTAAAGGGTGGAATCCTTGGTATCTTCATGGGAATTGCTGTCGTAATCTTCAGCGGCATTCTTCTTGTTGTAGCTGATAAATTGACTGGCGGTAATGGTGTAGCTGGTTTGTCAGCAGCATCTACAGCTGGTAATTCAGTTGCAATTCCAGCAGCTCTGGCGGCTATTGATCCCGTCTATGCACCGATGGTGCCAACTGCGACGGCTCTGCTCGCGACTTGTGTTATAGTTACAGCAGTTTTGGTTCCGATTGTTACATCTTGGTATGCTAAGAAATTTAATTTGGTCAGGTAATTGTTTCATCTTAATAAATCAATTGCCTGTTTGAACGAGTGCCGCTATTGATGTTAGCGGTGCTCTCGTTCGTTTTTTGTGCAAGTAAGTGGGAAATACTTAATGCTGGAACTGCATGCTAACGTTATAATATAAGTTAATGAAACCAATCAAAGAGAAAAGGGGCGGTGCAATGCTAGCGACGGAACGTCGTCAAAGGATTATGCAGGAAATGCATGAACATAAGGTTGTTGTTATCGTTGAGTTGGCGGAAAAACTAGGTGTTACGCCGATGACAATTCGCCGCGATTTGAATTTGCTGGAGCAGCAGGGCTTGGTGGAAAAAAGTTATGGCGGAGCAGTTTTGATTGAGTCAAGCATTAAAGAGAATCCTTATCTTACAAGAAAACAAGTAAAGAATCCGGAAAAAAGATTGATCGCTCAGGCAGCAGCTGATTTGGTCGAGCCTTCCATGAGCATTTATCTCGACGCAGGAACAACCAGCTATGAATTGGCTGCTTTGCTGGTGGAAAAAGAATATCAGCAATTAACAATAGTGACAAATGATTTGCTGGTAGCACATATGGTATCGCAAAACAGTAATTACCAAGTTATTATTTTGGGCGGTGTTATCGAGAACGCGAACGGATTGACTTGTGGTTACCTAGCTAAGGAAATGATAAAAAATATTCATTTCGATATTTGTTTCGTGGGTACGCAGACAATTAATTCATCTATGTATGTTATGACTGCAAATATTGATAAGGTTGAGTTGAAACAATTATATTTAAAAAATTCACATATGAAAGTACTACTTGCTGATGATTCCAAATTTGGCAAATATAAGCTTCATAATATATGCAGCGTTGGAGAATTTGACCTATTAATTTCTGATAGAAAGTTTACCGAGCAGGAAACAGAGTATTTTCATGATAACAAAGTTCGCATCGTAAAAGTGTAAATACAGCTTTTAG
>CAYTOV010000196.1:0-1290 GCA_964439485.1 uncultured Acidaminococcales bacterium
TGAACCAATAGTACAGAGGGTAGATTTATCCGCACAGTCAATAGTTGCTTTTGTCTTATCTTCCGATGTACGCAGTCGAGGCGAAATTCGTAAACTTGTCGAAGATGTGGTCTCGGACGAGCTCCAAAGAGTTGAAGGCGTATCTGAAGTAAACGTTTATGGCGCGGGCAAAAGAGAATTCAAGATTCAGGTTGATTCACAAAAGCTTAATGGTTATGGTATCCCTTTTCAGACTGTGTACAACATAATCAACAGCGAGAATATGAACACACCGGGCGGCTCGGTTAAGGAGCACGGAACAGAATTAACGGTGCGTACGCTTGGCAAATATAAAAATATTGATGACATGAAAAATGTTGTTGTCAGCAACCAAAATGGTCGGATTGTTAAGCTAAGCGACATCGCTTCTGTCCGTGACGAGTGGGAAGAAGAAACGTCATATGCTCGTTCCAACGGCGTTCCCAGTGTCTTGCTTTCGGTGCAAAAACAGTCCAGAACCAATACCGTGGCTGTCACCGACGGTGTCATGGCAGCGATGGAAAAAATCAAGCAAAATGATTTGCCGCATGACATCAAAGTTGATATTATCAGAGATCAATCAATCTATATTCGCGAAAATGTCAGCGATGTCTGGTCTTCAATTTTATTCGGCGGTTTCCTCGCACTTTTGATCACATATTTGTTTTTGCAAAACTTTCGTGCCACTGTTATTGGAGGATTAGCAATCCCAACTTCAGTAATTGCTACTTTCGTTTTAATGAAGCAGATGGACTTTACTCTGAACAATATGTCTCTTATGGGTTTAAGTCTCGCTGTAGGGATGTTGATTGACGATGCTATCGTTTTGATCGAAAATGTTTTCCGCCATATGGAGATGGGAAAAGGGCCTTTACAAGCTGCACAGGAAGCAACTGAGGAACTGGCTCTGGCAATCTTAGCAACATCTCTCGCATTAGTCGCGGTATTTATACCTATTGGAAGTATGGGACAAATAGTCGGACAGTTTTTCTCTCAATTTGGTTTGACTGTAGCCTTTGCAGTTGCTTTTTCCACTATCTCAGCTTATTCGCTTACGCCTATGATGTCGGCATACTGGTTAAAAAAGCCTAAGGAAGTTGGTGCAAGCAGCAATCCTCGTAATAAATACCTGCAGGTTGTATTGGATAAATTTGAAGCGGGCTTTCAAGATACACGCAAGTTTTATAACGAAATCATGAAAATGTCGATTGCTCATCCCAAAAAGGTTATTATTATATAAAAGATTCTAATTTTGTTAAATCAGAAAAATTA
>CAYTOV010000196.1:1300-2004 GCA_964439485.1 uncultured Acidaminococcales bacterium
TTGCTTTTTAATTTTGCTTTTTTGCCGTTTCTCGGTGTTGAGTTGCAGCCTACCTATGATTCGGGAGAATTTAGCGTAGTAATTAAAGCACCAACCGGTACGGATTTGGAAAAAATGAAAGATATGGTTGAACCGGTTGAAGAAGAAATCCGCAGCCTCAGCGAAGCGAAAATTGTCGCCATGAGATTAGGCGGGTCAAGAACACCGGTCAGTCAGGGGACAATTGACATTAAGTTGGTTCCTGCGTCAGAACGCAAGCGCTCAATGAGTGAAGTCATGGATGAATTGAGAGCAAAGTTAAAGAATGTTCCTGGCTTAAGCATTTCTGTCGTGACGGGACAGGGCGGCGGCCGCGGGGATAAAAGACCGGTTCAGGTTGGTTTGCGTGGTTCTGATATGGATGTTCTTGAAGGATATGCACAGAATTTGGCTGAAATGCTTCGGCAGCAGCCTGGCGCTACTGATATAGATATATCCACCGGTGAAGCGGAGCCTGAAGTTATCGTCAAAGTTGATCCGTTACGAGCCAGTGCGCTGGGATTAAATGCTTCCAATGTCGGTGAAATCGTCAAGATGGCGTTTCAGGGCAAAACTACTTCTAACAGTTTCACTGTCGGAGATAATGATTATAGTGTTCGCATACAATTGAAAGATGATTACAGGAAGAATCTTGAAAATGTAAAAAATCTAATGGTTTCCACTTC
>CAYTOV010000197.1:0-1978 GCA_964439485.1 uncultured Acidaminococcales bacterium
ACCAAACCGATCTTTGACCGTTTCGAAGCACTTAAGTTGTACTAATCACTGAAAAATTTACCGTTGGGTTTTGCCAAGCAACTGCGGACTACTATTTACCTCTTACCAATCTCTCGACCGTCTTGCGAAGTATCCAGAGACCACATCTTGACAGGCTCTCGCTAGGTGTTGTCGTTTTATTAAAAAGGGCCTTGCGGCCCTTTTTACATGTAAGCGTGAGCACTCTTCCATCTTGCCTTTCGGTTTGATTTCCGAACCCACAACTTATTCATGTATAGCCTCTTTATGGTTTTATTATAAGCCAAAAACATTACAAATGCAATAGGCTTTTACTAAACATTGTGACAATTTTGTGATTTACCTGTATTTTTTAAGCATAAATAGTAACTGTAACTTTTGTTACGCAATAATTATCCTCTCCTTGCGAACATTTATTTTTTAGTTGTGCTAGCATACTTACCCGATGATTGACTTCAAAAATTGGGCTATTCTACATAATTAATTTACCCCTGATAGCTTGAAATTGTTTCCACAAAATTTCCATTTTTAATGAAATTGGCATGATATACTGATTATAACAAAGAAACTTTTACATCTTTGTTTTTCATAAGGAGGTTATTACCATGCTCGATAAAAACAATGAAAAAGCTTGCCAGTGCAGCTCCCAAAATAAATGCTGGGGCAGGAAAATCCTTCCCTATTTAGCAGCTTTCTTCATAATAATGCTGCTGATCGAAATATTTGGCAACAAATAAAACTCAGGCCACTGATTAATCAAATTCTGATAATCAGTGGCCTGCTTCTTTTAAAATATTAATTTTTGACTATTAGCCAAGAATCTTTTTGAGGTCTGCTTCCGGAGTGCTAATTGGAGTAACATTGTAATTTTCTACCAAGAATTTCAGGATGTTTGGCGATACAAAAGCCGGGAGAGTTGGTCCAAGGTAGATGTTTTTGATACCTAAGTGCAGCAAGGTCAACAAAATGCAGACTGCTTTTTGTTCGTACCAGGAAAGTACCATCGACAATGGCAGCTCGTTAACGCTGCAGCCGAAGGCTTCAGACAAAGCAACGGCTACTTTAATTGCGCTGTACGCATCGTTGCATTGGCCCATATCCATAATACGCGGCAGGCCACCAATTGTGCCCAGATCAAGGTCGTTGAAACGATATTTACCACAGGCAAGAGTCAGAATAACGGTATCCTGAGGTGTCTGTTTAACAAAATCGGTGTAATAGTTACGACCAGGTTTCGCACCATCGCAGCCGCCTACCAGGAAGAAATGTTTAATTGCGCCAGCTTTAACAGCATCAATAACAGTGCCTGCTACAGACATTACAGTCCCATGACCAAAACCTGTAGTTACCTGAGTACCGCCGTTGATACCTGTCATCGGATGATCTTCCGCATAACCGCCAAGCTCAAGAGCTTTGGCAATAACAGGTGAAAAATCTTTATTATCATCAATATGAACCATGCCAGGGTATGCTACTACTTCAGTCGTAAATACGCGATCCCTGTAGCTATCTTTAACCGGCATCAGGCAATTAGTAGTAAAGAGAACAGGTGCCGGCAGGTTAGCAAATTCTTTTTGTTGGTTTTGCCAAGCTGTACCAAAGTTACCTTTCAGATGCGGATATGCCTTCAATTTCGGATAGGCATGGCATGGAAGCATTTCGCCGTGAGTATAGATGTTGATACCTTTATCTTTTGTTTGCTCAAGCAGCGTATGCAAATCTTTCAGATCATGTCCTGTAACAACGATGAATGGTCCTTTTTCAACCATCAAAGGTACAGTGGTCGGAACTGGTGTGCCATAAGATTCTGTGTTAGCTTTATCGAGCATCTCCATACACTTGAAGTTGATACGGCCAGTTTCCATGACCAACGGTAATAAATCTTCTGCTTTATCTTTATTAGCAAGAGCTGCCATACCTTTGTAGAAGAAAGCATTAACTTCTTCATCTTTATAGCCAA
>CAYTOV010000198.1:0-1976 GCA_964439485.1 uncultured Acidaminococcales bacterium
AAACCGGCAAAACTTTTTGCCAGGTCTTCGTCACTCGGAATATAATCTGTCATCGTTTTTTCATTAAAAGCGTTATAGGCGGTCATATCAAAATAACCCGTGCCGGTCAAACCAAACAAAATGGTTTTTGCTTCACCTGATTCTTTGCATTTGAGCGCTTCATCAATAGCGCCGCGGATGGCATGGGCAGATTCAGGAGCAGGGAGGATGGTTTCCTGCTTAGCGAATAAAACGGCAGCTTCGAATACTTTTGTCTGTTCGTAAGAAACTGCTTCCATGTAACCGTCATGATATAGTTTGGACAAAATTGGTGACATGCCATGATATCTCAGACCGCCGGCATGACTTGGTGAAGGCATGAAGCCACTGCCAAGCGTATACATTTTTGCCAGAGGTGTTACTTTGCCGGTATCACAGAAGTCATAAGCATAACGTCCGCGCGTAAGCGAAGGGCAGGAAGCTGGCTCTACTGCGACAATCCGCGGAGATGCTTTGCCAAGTAGTTTGTCTTGCATGAAAGGAGCAATCAAACCGCCGAGGTTTGAACCACCGCCGGCACAGCCGATGACGACATCAGGATATTCATCGATAAGTTCCATTGCTTGTTTTGATTCCAACCCAATAATAGATTGATGCAGAAGCACCTGATTTAAGACTGAACCCAAAACATAGCGACAGCCTGGTGTAGTAACGGCTTTTTCGATTGCCTCGGAGATAGCGCAGCCAAGACTGCCTCCTGTCAGAGGATCATTTTCCAGGATGCTGCGGCCTACATTGGTGGTGTTGCTTGGACTCGGTATAACATTAGCGCCGAAGGTCTGCATAACTATTTTCCTGAAAGGTTTTTGCTCGTAAGAGCACTTTACCATAAAAACTGTGAGCGGAATATTGTAATAGGAACAAGCTTCTGCCAATGCAGTTCCCCATTGTCCTGCACCAGTTTCTGTGGTCAGGCTTGTCAAACCTTGTTCTTTGGCATAGTAGACTTGGGCAATTGCCGAATTTAGTTTATGACTGCCTGAGGTATTGTTGCCTTCGAACTTGTAATAAATTTTGGCAGGCGTTCCTAGAGCTTTTTCCAGATTATAGGCTCTTATTAATGGGGATGGCCGATACATCTTGTAAAAGTCCTGTATTTCATCAGGTATATCAAAATACCTTGTATCATTGTCCATTTCTTGGGCGGCTAATTTTTCACAAAAAACAGGATAAAGATCGGCTTCTTTGATGGGCTGCATTGTTGCCGGATTGAGCAGGGGATCGCATTTTTCTTTCATGTCTGCTCTGAGGTTGTACCATTGTTTTGGCATTTGATCTTCTGTAAGATATAGTCTGTGCGGAACTTTCTTTAGCATATTTATACCCCTTTTCTTTTTATAACAACTTGAATTTGTTTTTTAGCATAATGAAAAATAAAAAAGACTTTTGTCACAGTATTTTTACTGAGACAAAAGCCTTAACCAGCTTCTGCGGTACCACTCAATTTGGTGCTAAGCACCCGCTCATTCCATATACTGACATATATGCTCCCTTGCTAACGGGCGGAGATCCCGTTGGGCATTACTCAGCGACAAGACGCTTTTCTTCCCACCCTCATAAGTCCATTCGATATAGCCGTTATTACTGCAATCACAGCCCCTGCAGCTCTCTGAAAATAAATAGCTATATTTACTATTCTTATTCCTCGGTTTACCTTTATTGTTAAGTAATATATTACTATTAAGAAATATTGTCAATGACTTTTTGTGATATGTTATTTACAGAATGTGAAGTATAATATGATTTTTTATAGACCTATCGGTTATGGCGTATTTATACACACCGCTGAAAAGAATATTGCTCTTGTTGATGAATAGAAATCTGCTTTAAATGAAAAAAGTTTACAAAGCGCTTGACACCTGATAAAGCTGGTGTTACACTGTCTTTCAACAGAATATTTAAAATGCTATGAACAGAATACGAAAATAAAAGGCCTT
>CAYTOV010000199.1:0-391 GCA_964439485.1 uncultured Acidaminococcales bacterium
GAGTTCAGCTTTGCGTTCAGCATCACTGCAGTTGGCAGCCATTTCCGCAGCTTTTTCGCCATAGCGATTAGCCAAAGTAATAATACCTTCGCTAACAATGGCGGCCGCCGTATAGAATTCGATTTTTTCGATATTTTCCGGTGTTACAGGTGCCAGCTCAGCAAGCTTCGCTTCTGCTTCTTGCTTGAAGCCGTCAAAACCTTTTTTGAAGACTAAATCAGTATAGTCGGCCGTAATCTCACCGACTGCGCTACGCCACTTGGAATCGTTATCGACGATGCCGGTATCAACAAGCACTTTGGCCGTCCCTTTATCCAGTCTGGCCAGGAATGTTTCTTCCAGCGATTTGCCCTGCCAATAGGGAAAAATTTCCTCGCGCAGAACCTTTTTA
>CAYTOV010000199.1:401-1957 GCA_964439485.1 uncultured Acidaminococcales bacterium
ATCCTGGGTTCTGACCGCAAAATTGTCCATCTCTTCATCAACCCACTGCCACGAATATTCCGGGCAGATAATGCCGCTGCGCCTGAATTCGCCGATGCTGCCAACGATCAATTCATCCTTAAAGATCGAAATGTCGATTTGGCGGCAGACATCACGAAAAGCTTTTGCTCGTCTGACAATAACCGCTTCGCCTTCTGTTGCCTTATGCGATTCAGTGAAAATCTTTGCCCTCTGGCTGCTGATGGAAGGCCGTGTTTCGATGTATTCCTTCTTGAAATCCAATATACGTTGTGTTGTCATGTTAATCCCCCATTTTGCCTTCTTCAGCTTCTATTTTTATTTTTGCAGAAAAGCGGCAAGTTGCTTGCCAGCCTTTTGCATGTGCTGTTTCAAAAGTTTCTTAGCCTTGGTAATGTCTTTGGTCTTGCAGGCCTCGAGAAGCTGCAAATGCTCCTTATGCGACTGGTCTTTAAACGCCATTTTGTCCAGATAAAAGACCAGATACCTGCCCACGTTGTTGTGCTGCAGCCTAATCAGGTCATTCAAACGTTTATTGGCACAATACTTATAGAGATATTCGTGGAACAAAGAGTTTAGTTCGTTGTAACGCTGTGGCTCTGTGCAAGTTTCCTCCTCAGCCAACACCGCCTCTAGCTGTTGATAATCCTCTGCTGTCAGCTGGGGAATCGAAAGTGCCAAAGCCTCCGTCTCCAATAAGACACGGATGGCGAAGATGTCCAATGCTTCCTCGGAAGAAAGTTTCGCGACAGCGGCTCCATGATTAGGCAGGAATTCTACCAAGCCCTCTCCTTCCAAAATTTTCAGGGCTTCCCTGATGACGCTGATGCTCACATTGAATTGCTGCGCCATGTGGTCCTGCTTGATCTGAGTTCCTTCAGTCAAGCCACCTGTCATAATCGCGTCCCGCAAAGAATCGCTGATACTTTCTGATAAACTTTTTTTAATGCATTCGTCTAAGCGTATGTTATTTTTCATAGCATTAATATAACACCCGAATTCTAAAAAATAAACATTATTATCGAAAGTATACTGTATACAATCGTAAAACTTTTTCATTATTGCTTGACACAACTTTCAATATGTTTTACTATTAGGCAAATAAAAACTTCTTGTTTTAAAAAGCAATGCTGCTTAATTGACTAACTTTTGTCAATCAGGCGGCTTTTTTTATTTTCAAAAAGGGGTGATTTTCTCGTGGACATGAAACAAAAAGCATATGCAAGCATCGACGACAATAAGGATAATATGCTGAAGCTCTGGCAAACCATGGTCAATATTGAATGTGGCCCAGGCTGCAAGGAAGGTGTTGACGACATCGGCATTATGCTGGCAGACTTCTTTACCAAACTAGGCGGCAAATGCAGATTCCACGAATTTGCCAACGCCGGCAATATGCTGGTCAGCGAATTCGGCGACTGCAGCAAACCTTTCATCATTCTGACAGGTCACATGGACACCGTTTTTAAATACGGTACCGCCGCTGAACGCCCCTTCAAAATTGAAGACGGCAAAGCCTACGGCCCTGGTGTGCTGGA
>CAYTOV010000200.1:0-1944 GCA_964439485.1 uncultured Acidaminococcales bacterium
TGTTCAAACAAATTTTCTTTTTATACAAAATTCGGGTATAATGGATATAATCTTGTTTTAAGGATGAATAGTAATTAGGAGGACTTTATAAATGAAAATGGAATTTTCCAAAATGCATGGATGCGGTAACGACTATGTATATGTTAACTGCATGGAGAAAGAACTGCCGAATCCTAATGCAATTTCTGAATATGTAAGTCATAGACAGTTTGGTATTGGTTCAGATGGTCTTATTTGTATTATGCCATCTCAGGTTGCGGATTTCAGGATGCGCATGTTCAATGCCGATGCGTCTGAAGGTAAAATGTGCGGTAACGGCACACGCTGCATTGCTAAATACGTTTATGACAATGGACTGACGGATAAAACTACTATAACGCTGGAAACTCTTGGCGGTATTAAGACTATTGATATGACAGTTGTTGACGGCAAAGTTACTGAAGCAGTTGTTGATATGGGTGAACCAATTTTCAGGACCAAAGAAATACCGATGATCAGTGACCATTATGTCTTTATGGACCAAGGACTCGTTATAGACGATGATACAGTTTACAATGGTACAGCGGTTTCTATGGGTAATCCTCATTTCGTTATTTTTGTTGACGATGTTGATTCCTTGAAACTTGAAGAAATCGGGCCTCGCATCGAAAATCATCCATTATTTCCGGAACGTACAAATGTTGAATTCGTGCAAGTAATTGACGAAAATACTGTCAAATTCCGTGTATGGGAACGCGGCAGCGGCGAAACCTGGGCTTGTGGCACGGGTGCCTGTGCTGTAACCGTCACTTGCATTTTCCTTAGCAAAGCTGGCAAAAAGGATCAGGAACTGAATGTGTTGGTCAAAGGTGGAAAATTAAAGGTAACTTATCGTTCAGATAACCACGTGTTTCTGAAAGGGCCGGCAACGCACGTTTTTGACGGTGTAATTGAGATACCTGAAGAAATTTTGAACAAATAAGTATTTTCACTTTTTTGTGTTGATTTTATTAAATGCTCAGACAGAAAAAGAGATTATATGTTAAAATATCAACACGAAGAATTTAGCTTAAATTTTATTATATATTTTATTTTGGAGGGAATTTACGACATGGCAGTAATGAATGAAAACTATTGTAATTTGAAAGAAAGCTACTTGTTCTCACAGATTGCGGCAAAAGTAACGGCTTTTGTGGCAAATAATCCGGACAAAAAGGTAATCCGCATGGGTATTGGCGATGTAACTTTGCCTTTAGCTCCAACAGTTGTTGACGCTATGAAAAAAGCAGTTGAAGAAATGGGCGTCAAAGAGACTTTCCGTGGTTATGGGCCTGAACAAGGTTACGATTTTCTGCATGAAGCTTTAGTTGGTTATTATAAGAAACAAGGTGTAGAGCTGGCTACTGATGAAATTTTCATCAGCGATGGTGCTAAAAGTGACTGTGGCAATATAACCGATATTTTCAACAATGCCAATACTATTCTGGTGCCGGATCCGGTTTACCCAGTATATGTTGATACTAATATCATGTGTGGACGGAATATCGTCTATATCAATGGCACACCGGAAAATAACTTCCTGCCAATGCCAGATGACAGCATTAAGGCTGACGTTGTTTATCTTTGCTCACCTAATAATCCAACCGGTGCTGCTTACACTAAAGAGCAATTAGAGGCTTGGGTTGCTTATGCACTGAAAAATGACGCGGTTATTCTTTATGATGCTGCTTATGAATCTTTTGTTACCGATCCTGCAATTCCTCGCAGCATTTATGTTGTTGAAGGTGCTAAGGAATGTGCGATCGAGCTTTGCTCACTTTCCAAAACTGCAGGCTTTACCGGTACACGTTGTGGCTACACTGTCATTCCGCAGGCTTTGAAAAGAAAAGCTGGTAACGGACAGGAAATGTCTGTAAATAAAATGTGGCTGCGCCGTCAAACAACCAAATTCAATGGCGTTCCTTA
>CAYTOV010000201.1:0-1939 GCA_964439485.1 uncultured Acidaminococcales bacterium
TTGCAGCTTGAAGTTTTGGAATATCGTTTGCTTAACGAGTACAGTGCGCCTCTCTTGATGAATCAGTTGCCATACTCAGTAGCACGCTGGGTTTATGCTGATGATAGGAATAAAATTGATAATCTCAAGGGTTTAGATAATGGTATGCTTGTATATGATAAAGAAGATCGTCCTGTAATACTGGTAAGCAATGAGTGGAGCTTAGGCTGGATTCTGGATAGAAATCCTGGCGTTGAATTTTTACTGGTTCCCAGTGATGCAAGAAAAATTTAAATGTCACTCCTGAAAGGAGCGAATTCCAATGAATGATATTACTCCCATTAAAATATTGGGGGTGCCTGTACATCCATATACGATGAAGGGCGCAGTTGAAAAAATATTAGAACGAGTATCTCAAAGCAAAAAAACTTTTGTAGTGACTGCCAATGCAGAAATTATCATGATGGGGCAGTCTGATGTTGAATATATGGAAATATTAAACAACGCTGCTTTGGTATTGCCGGACGGTGCTGGTACAGTTTGGGCAGGACGGAAGCTTGGCTATGATGTTCCCGAAAGAGTTGCCGGCTATGATTTGTTCTTACGCCTGATGACAGAAGCCGCGCATAAGAAATTAAAAGTCTTCTTTTTTGGTTCTGCCCCTGGAGTAGCTGAAGAAGCAAAACAAAAATGCGAAATTTTATACCCTGGTGTTTCAATTGTCGGGTGCAGGGATGGGTATTTCAAAGAAGAAGATAATCTTGCGATTGTTGAAGAAATCAATAACAGTGGTGCAGATTTGCTTTTTGTTGCCTTGGGAGCACCAAAACAAGAAAAGTGGCTGGCAAAATTTCAAGATATTTTAAAACCATCATTACTAATGGGCATTGGTGGCAGCTTTGATGTTGTAGCAGGCAAGATGGAAAGAGCTCCCAAATGGATGCAGGATGCATCACTAGAATGGCTGTTCCGCCTGTACAAGCAACCAAGCAGATTCGGACGAATGCTTGTTTTGCCAAAATTTGTAATAAAAGTATTACGTATCAAAAGTTACAAAGCTAGTTAGACATTAACTTGGCGTTATGGTATAATAGGTGTCGTTCTTGATTTGGCACTTAAATAAAGCGAAAGGGGAACGATGGGATTTTGAAAAGATTTTCAGTTGTCAAAGACGGATATCCGCATATAATCATTTTTATAATAATTGCATTTATCGTTGCCTATATTTTTAATCCAATTTATGCAGTAATTCCTGGCGTTTTGGCAATTTATTTAGCGTATTTCTTTAGAAATCCAAAAAGAATAACTCTGCCTGATGACAGTTTGCTATATTCACCGGCTGATGGTACGGTAATGGCAGTAGAAGATTTTCACGATGATGAGTATCTTGATGAAGATGCCGTCAAAGTAACAATATTTCTGTCTGTGTTTAACGTTCATGTCAACCGTAGTCCGATGCGTGGTCAGATAAAGTATCAACGCTATACTTGTGGCGGTTTTGTACCTGCCTACAAAAAAGCAGCATCATTTGAGAATGAACGACATGCTATCGGTCTTGAAAATGACAAAAACAGAATACTGGTTATTCAAATAGCAGGTCTCCTTGCTCGCCGTATTGTTTCATGGACAACTCTCGGTCACAATTTGGAGCAGGGTCAATGCTATGGAATGATCAAATTTGGCTCCAGCACTGAACTTATTATGCCAAAGTCTGTTGATATACTGGTTAAAAAAGGTGATAAAGTAAAAGGTGGTATTACAGTAATCGGGAGGTTCAAAGATAAATGAACTACAGAAGCGCTATAGCAAACACAATAAGTTCTTTCAATTTGATGTTTGGGGTTTTGTCTATCCTTGCGACATTCGAAGGTGAATTTAAGGCTGCAGCCATTATGATAATATTGGCAGTAGTTGCAGATTCTATGGATGGCCGCGTTGCCAGAGCATTAGGTGTAAGCGG
>CAYTOV010000202.1:0-1920 GCA_964439485.1 uncultured Acidaminococcales bacterium
GAACTGATCCAGGAAGGAACGGTTGGCCTGTTGGAGGCTGCCGAAAGATATGATTATCAAAAAGGCGTTGCTTTCAGCCTTTTTGCCGTGCACCGCATCAGGGGCAGGATGCTGGATTATTTAGAACGTGAATATGGCAAAAAGACCTTATCACTGGATAGTGAGACTAATGAAGGCAGCGGTATTTCCTGGGCGGAATGTTTGGTTTCCAATGAATTATCCCCTGCTGAAAATGCTGAGAGAGAATTTCTTTCCGGCAAAGTGCTGGAAGCGATGGACAGACTTTCTGTTAATGAACAGAAAGTCTTGTCCGGTATTTATCTCTTAGACAAATCAGCCAGTGACCTGGCAGCAGATATTAATGTTACTCCAAGTCATATTTACCGTTTGCAGAAAAAGGCTGTCAAACGTGTGCGCGGAATGCTTTCGCGTTTGATGGCGGAAATAAAATAAAGCTAGCTGGAGAAAAACAGTGATATTGCCTAGATAATTTGACTAAAAAGCCTAAAAATGCCGAAAAATAGTCAAAAATTACTAATTTTCAAGGATTAAATTTTACGATAGTCTACGATTATATAATAGTATGATTAATGTTCAGAGAAAGGAGTAAGCATAATGTCTGGCAATATTAAAAATGTGTGCGACCATATCAGAAACGTGCGTAACAGTCTGAAAAATGCCGAGGATAGTTTTCGCAGCAATAATGATATGCGCGGCGAATTGGATCTGATGCTGGCAGAAGCAGAAATGCAGCACTTGCGCGAAAAACGCGGTTTGGCTGCCATCTGGACTCGCCAAAGACTAGCTGCTATTGCAGCGTGCCTAATGGTTTTGACGGGAGTCGGCGGTTGGTTCTGGGCTAGAAATTCATTGCCTTCAGCGTCTGCTGATGTTGTTATTGCACAAAGCACCATTGTGCCGGATGAAAAGAAAATTCCCAGGTCCACCTCTTCCATAGAACGTGCACCGGAAAACATAAAAACACAAACTGTACTACAGGAAGAAACTAAAGTTTTACCACAAAAAACTGAAAAAGTTGAAAAGGCAGTTTTGCAGGTTCCTGAAAATGAAGTGAGGAATCTTGTGAGGACAGCGCGAAAGACCTTGAACGATTCTAATTAACAGGGGGCTCGTTATGAAAAAGAAGAAAATATGGCGACCAATTGCAATGGGAATGGCGGCAACTTTGCTTGTTGCTTTACCGGTATATGCCGAAGAAACGAATCCAGATTCCGCTAAACCGACAGAGAAAGTAACGGATACATTGTTGCCGACGGAACCGGTCACACGTCAGGATAGTACTCAAGATAACATCAAAATTGCGTCAGCAGAAGAAGTAAATGCTTATGTAGGGCAGACGGTAACCAAGATTACTATCGATGGTGACAAGCACGGTAACCATGATGCAATTATGGATGCGCTTAAAGTAAAACCAGGCATGGAATTTACTAAGGATGGGATTGCGGCTGATTTGCATGCAATCTATCAACTTGGCTGGTTCTACGATATCGTGCCGGAATATAACCAAGTGCCTGAAGGCGTGCAGGTTACCTATCATGTAATGGAGAACCCTGTTTTTAAAACACTGGTGGTTGAAGGTAATACCAAAGTAAGCACTGATAAAATAAAAAACATTATTGATCTGCCTAAAGATAAGATAATTAATCTGAAGGATGTTAATGAAAAGGTTCGCAAAGTAGAAGCCGAATATTCAAAAGATGGCTATATACTGGCACGTGTTACCGATGTGCGGGTTCTGCCAAGCGGCGAACTATTCGTGCAGGTTAATGAAGGTATTGTAGAGGACTTTAAAATCAAAGGTAATACTAAGACCAAAGATTATGTTATTACCCGGGAAATGAAATTGAAAAAGGGCCAACCATTCAACAGCAAGGACGCTCGCCGCAGTATGCAGCGTAT
>CAYTOV010000203.1:0-1912 GCA_964439485.1 uncultured Acidaminococcales bacterium
CTGCGGCCGCTTAACGCGTGTGGAATGGTCCTGAGGAGCTCTTTAACCATTGATGCTGCCTCGGAATGTCTGAATGTTCTACTCGTTCTTCTTGCGCATCAGCCAGACACCGGCTATCAGGCACAACAAATTAGGTATGATTGCCGCCACCAAAGGATGCAGCACGCCACCCTTACCCAGTCCGGACATAAAGGTCATAACCGAATAATAGACAAAGATAAGGATAATACTGATACCAAGACCTATGGACGAACTAGCCCTTTGTGGCTGCATGCCCAGCGGCACACCAATCAGCACAAAGAAGAAGCTGGCCATCGGGATGGAGAAACGCATGTAAACTTCCATCCAGTATTTGCTGGTCGGTAAGTACTGTTTCTCAAGTATCTTGATATATTGTTTCAGCTCACCGAGCGTCATTTCATCCGGGCCTTTTTGATCAAGTGAAATCTCTTTTGGTGATGCGGAGACCGGCAGTACCTGCTCAGCAAAGGTCATCGTCTGCTGCACGCCTTCTTCACCAACCGAAAGAATTGTACCGTCCTGCATATACCAGGCGCCATTACGCCAATCAGCAGTTTTGGCCTTCTGAATACGTTTCAATTCGCCTTTTTCAAATTCCTCTATCGTAATATCTTTCATGATGCCTGTTTTTTCATCAAAACTTCTGGCATAGGTCAAACGTTCCAGATTAGCGCCGCTAAGACTTTTGATAACAACATGGTCCTGTGATTTTGGTTTAGTATCCTTTTTTATTTCGTAATTCAAAATACGTGTATATTCTGCTTTCGAAGCCGGTACTACCTTTTCCGCCCAGATAACGGAAAAAAGGCTGACTATGAAGCCCACAATCAAGACAGGCGCTGCCAAGCGGTAAAAGCTGATACCGCCAGATTTCATAGCTGTAATCTCGCTGCTGCCGGACAAACGCCCAAAGGACAACAACGCAGCCAAAAGCATCGACATTGGGAACGTATAGTTAATGATTTCCGGCAAACCGCAAAGGAATAAGCGGAAAAGCATATCAGCCGAAGCACCATATTTCGTCATGTACTCTGTCAAACGAAAGAGCAGTGAACTGGCAATAAAGATGCTCGAAAAAGATGCCACACCGAAGAAAAAAGGTCCCATTAATTCTTTTAAGATATATTTATCAAGTATACGCATTTACTCATTCCTCACAGCGTGAATTTCTCACCCAAATAGAATTTACGGGCTTGTTCGTCGTTGGCAATCGCATTACTATCGCCGGAAATTAAAATCTCTCCGTTATTAAGTATATAAGCTTTGTCGACAATACTCAAGGTTTCGCGAACATTATGGTCAGTAATCAGTACACCAATACCGCGCTGCGCCAAATGGGCAATCATGGCCTGAATATCAGCAACAGCTATCGGGTCGATACCGGCAAAAGGTTCATCGAGCAAAATAAAGGATGGGTCTGTCGCCAATGCCCGTGCTATCTCTACGCGGCGACGCTCGCCACCTGACAGCTCTGAGCCTTTGCGTTTGCGAATATGCTCAACGTGAAATTCGGCAATCAAAGCATTCATCTTTTCCTTGCGTTTATCTGCCGATAATTCGGTTGCCTCCAGAATAGCCATGATATTATCTTCTACCGTCAGCTTGCGGAAAATCGAAGCTTCCTGCGGCAGATAGCCTATACCGGCAAGCGCCCGTTCGTGCATCGGCATATGGGTTATTTCCCTGCCGTCAATCAGCACTTCACCGGAATCAGGTTTTTCGATACCGACTATCATGTAAAAAGTCGTTGTTTTGCCGGCACCGTTAGGACCCAAGAGGCCTACTACCGTTCCTTGCTCTACATTGATGCTGACGTCATTGACGACACGTCGTTCACCAAATGCTTTTACTAAATTATGCGTTTCTATATGCACAAAAATTCCTCCAAAAA
>CAYTOV010000204.1:0-1895 GCA_964439485.1 uncultured Acidaminococcales bacterium
CAGAGGACAAACCAAGGAAAAACACTGGCAATGCTGAAACTTTTTGCAGTATCCTGCTCTTTTTTGGCATTACGTGCGGTAAAAACTGCCAATACTAAGGTTATAGGTACAATCATTAATGTTCTTGTCAGTTTCACTATTGTCGCATACGCAAGAGCCTTGTCATTGCCAACCATATTGCTCCAGGCTGCGCCAGCAGCTACAACTGAAGACGTATCGTTAATGGCTGTTCCTGCCCACATGCCAAAACCAACGTCACTCATTCCAAAAGCAACCCCCAATGAAGGGAAAATAAATACTGCTATAATATTGAAAAGAAAGATAGTAGAAATCGCATGAGCTACCTCAGCATCTTTGGCCTTTATTACTGGTGCCGTCGCCGCAATCGCAGAACCGCCGCAAATAGAAGTACCGACACCTATCAATGTCGTCATCTTGCCATCAAGCCCCAGCATTCTTCCCACAAAATAGGCTGTAATAAACGAAGCTGTAAGCGTAATTATTATGATAGATAATGATTCAGTCCCAACTTTCAATACATGAAAAAGATTCATGCTGAAACCAAGAAGTATGATTGAATATTGCAGAATTTTTTTTGACGTATATTTTACGCCGGTTTCGAGAGAAGTTTCTTTAAAAACATTTGTAAGCAATTTCGTTTTTAATAACTCTGGGAATAACATTGTAAGCAGCATACCTATAATAATTCCTACCACAGGACTACCAATAATTGGTACCATATTACCAAAAAACCAGGCTGGTAATCCCAAAAGAAAACAAAACATTATACCAGGCAAAAACTTTTTCAAATTAATCATCACAGACCCTTTCTTTTAAAGATTAACTCCTTTGAGTTTACTTAAAGATTGTGCTTTTGTAAAATACTATTATATAATAAAGTTCATAGTATTTTATCTATATAAGAGGGACATAAGATGACAATAAGACATTTAACAATATTTATTACCGTGGCAGACCTTGGCAGTATGACAGCAGCAGCAAAAGCATTGTACATATCACAGCCAACTGTCAGTCAAGCAATAACAGAATTAGAAGCACACTATGGCATAAAGCTCTTTGAACGTTTTTCCAAACGCATCTTTATAACCCAAAATGGCTCCCGGCTTTTAAGCTATGCGCGACATATAACTTCTTTAGTAAATGAAATGGAACAGGTTATCAAGAACCAAGAGGAAATAGGTAGTATGACAATTGGCGCCAGTCTTACCATCGGCGAATGCTTGCTGCCCGCTCTGATAAGCACTTTTACCAAAAAATACCCGCATTTCCAAATTAATGTCATTGTCAAAAATACTTTGGATATTGAAAACTTGATAGCTCTGAACACCGTTGACTTAGCAATAGTCGAAGGCATGGTCCATTCTCCCGACATCTTTACAACCCCTTTTGAAAACGACGAGTTGGCTCTTGTTTGTGGCAAAGAGCACCCACTTTATAACGTTGAAACTGTTTCTCGCACCGAACTCGCCAACATTAGTTTCATCGTAAGAGAAAAAGGAAGCGGAACACGGGAATTATTTGAAAACGCTATGTCCGCCAATGAAATCAAGTGGCGGCCAGCCTGGGAATGCAACGGCTCCGATATTATTAAAAGTGCCGCTTTAAGCGGCATCGGCGCAGCAGTTATCTCTAAGCGGCTGGTACAAAATGAATTAAATAATGGTCTGCTGCATTCATTTCAAATTGAAGGAATTGAGTTAAAGAGAAAGTTCAGCATAGCTTATCATAAAAACAAATACCTTACCGAATCAATGCTGAACTTTATTTCTCTCTGCAAAAACCTATAAACCCAAAATCAAAGACAGGCTCGCAAAACAGCGCGAGCCTGTCTTTGAACTTTTCAAGAATTTTCCTGAACAAAAGGGAAATATTTG
>CAYTOV010000205.1:0-1889 GCA_964439485.1 uncultured Acidaminococcales bacterium
GTGCCTTATTATGAAATTATTAAAAGTTCTGAACCAACGGATGCTGCTATGAAAGTAATTCGTGAAAGCGGCTTATCCACTTCAAAGCTCGACAAACAAACATTACAAAAAATTGCTGCCAATATACCAGCCAAGGTTGTTGTAGTTCTCGGCGTAAACAGGATGGAAGAGCGACTTGTACATTCCTGGGGTTTCTATTGGCACGATGAGGGAGATATTTTGCAGCAAGTTATTGTTTCTGCCGATATTTATATTTACAAAGAAGAAAATGACAAAATGCTGATGAAAAAGCTCCGTTATTTTGAAACGGAAGACATTCCCATCAGTACACCGGCTAGCGATGTTATAAAGTACGAATTGCGTAAGCTTGTTAATACCATGGAGGGACGGGAACAAATTTAGAGAAAAAACTAAATATAGTGCAAATTGTCTACAATTAACAATTAAAACACTATATGTTGTTAAAAACCTTGACACTGGTATCAATCTATCGTACTATATAGAGGTAGTAATTATTGGTACGGAGGTTGAGAACTATGGTATATGAAATTAGTGGAGTGCAGGTTAATTGCTGCGACGGTATTACAGAGCAGGAAGCTTCAATCTATGTGGGCGAACAATTACAGGTTATGCCGCATAAGACTTTATTGTCTGTTGATTTATCACTTGCAGGTGATGCGGTTTTGGTTAAACCCCATTACGACAGTATTGTGAGAGTACGTCGTATTACTGGTTATCTGAGTACTTTGCCGCGTTTTAACGACGCTAAGAAGCAAGAAGTTTCTGACAGAACTACTCACCTTTGATTTTTATGGGGTGCTACTGCGAATGCAGTAGCACCTTTTTTATTGAAGTGACATGAGCAGACGTGTTAAAATAATTCCTGAGAGCAAAGCAGTTATTATTTCTAAAGGAGTGTTTGCAATGGCAAAGGATAATTCTTTTGATGTTGTGTCGCAAGTCGACATGCAGGAAATGGATAATGCTGTTAACCAAACAAAGAAGGAAATCGGACAACGCTTCGATTTCAGAGGTTCCAGCGCCAATATCGAGTTAGAGGAAAAATGTTTGAAGATTACAGGTGAAGACGATTACAAACTGTCAGCTATACTAGACGTTTTAAGGCAGCGGATGGCCAAAAGAAATATTCCGTTAAAATGTCTGAAACCGGGAAAAATTGAGCCAGCATCAAAAGGTACTGTTAAGCAGACAATAGATATCGAACAAGGTATTTCCAAGGAAAAGGCAAGAGATATCATAGCTGCCATCAAAGCATCAAAGCTCAAGGTAACGGCACAAATGCAGGATGATCAGGTTCGCGTATCTGGTGCAAAAAAAGATGATTTGCAAGCTGTTATTCAATTATTAAAACAAGGCGATTTCGGAGTTGACCTACAATTTATTAATATGCGATAAAAAAAGACTACGTTAGTAGTCTTTTTTTGCTAATTATTTGTTTGCATAGTTACGTTGATCTCAAAAAGCCGGTTCCAGGGGAAATCAATTTTGAAGTCAGCAGTTTGAAGAAAGTGGTCCTTTTTTAAGTAGTGCGCATATAATTTATAGGCTGCTGTAACGATTTCGTCATGGAAAGGTGTAAAATCGTAGATAATATTAGGGTTATTTTTGCCGAGGGACTGGCTTAGGTGGGGACGGATATTTGATTGATAGAGCCAGTCATCAAGATAGCGTATTTGCAGTAGGGTGTTTTTATCAGATGGCGACATCTTTTTGGCTAATAGGCCCTGTGAAAGTGCATAACCGATTGTGTTGTCAGCTGTATTCCAACCAGAATAAGCAACTATTTGTTCTAATAAATCATGTTTGTATAGTTCTTCCATGAAGCCGTTATCAGCGCCATTTGCGTATGATATATCAGCTATAGCCAA
>CAYTOV010000206.1:0-1850 GCA_964439485.1 uncultured Acidaminococcales bacterium
CGGTCCCTGTAAATGTTAACAAAAATATTGACCAGGCTAGGGTCAAACTGCCTACCGGCATAGGCTTGCAGTTCCTTAACGGCAGCAGCATGAGACATCGCTTTACGGTAAGGACGGTCGCTTGTCATGGCATCGTACGCATCGGCAATAGCCAAAATCCTGCATTCCAATGGTATTTCCTCGCCAGACAGTGCCAGCGGATAGCCCCCGCCATTCCACCATTCGTGATGTTTTAAAACCCAATCAGCAATCGGCAGCAGTTCAGGAGCTGATTGAGCAATACGATAACCAATTTCCGAATGCTGCTGCATTTCAATTTTTTCCTCTGAATTCAGCGGACCTTCCTTTAACAAAATACGATCCGGTATTCCAACCTTGCCAACATCATGAAATTGAGCAAAAAGACGAAGGTCTGAGATTGTACTCGACGAGAGTCCTAAAAAATTCCCCAAATCAAAAACAATTTTTTGCAGCCGATCGCCGTGCCCCTCAGTAATGTAGTCTCTTGCTTTTAGTAATTCCATAACCGTCTGGACAATGGTGCTGCGACTGCTCTTTCGTTGATGAAGTTTTTCTCTGTACATATTATTGTCGGCTTGTTTATACAATTCACGCATGGAAATAGCATTCGTTTCCGCTAAAGCACAGCCAACAGAAAGGCTGATTAGGAATTGTGATTGCGACTGGTTGAATTCTCTGGTCTTTGTACGTATTCGTTCACACGCTTGATCCAGAATTTCAGTATCTGCAGGCGATAGTAATACGGCAAATTCATCACCGCCTATACGTGAAACAACATCATTATCAGGAAAGCACGCCAAAAGAATTTGGGCGGCACTTTTTAACAAATTATCTCCCCGCGCATGACCTAAAGAGTCGTTGATTAACTTCAAGCCATCAACATCCAGCATGATCAAGCCAACAGCTCCTTCACTCCGCTTGTCAAGGCGCTGCATTTCTTCTTCAAAATAAGTCCGATTATATAAGCCAGTCATGACATCGTGAAATCCGCGATACTGCAATAGCCCCTCGGTATAACGCCGCTCACTGATTTCACGCTGTGCCTCTCGATACAAATAAGCATTTTCGTATGCAATCGAAGCTAATCCAGCAAACTGATCAATGATTTCAATATCTTGGTCGCCAAAGCAACGACCAGCATCCGTATGCCAAAGACCTATAACGCCAACTACCTCTTTTGCACTTTTGAGGGGAAAATAAATAACAGATTCCGCGACTTCCGCCGCAGGAAAGGAACGATGCTCCCATTTTTTGTAATTGTTAATTAAAACCAATTTGCCGGTTGTCCAAACTTGTCCAGCTGCCCCTTCATCAATAGGATTCCGCGATCCCACCATTTGAGTTGCTGGCCCCGTTGCCACAACGCGTACTCGCTCTGTTCGATCTTCATTAAAGAGAAGAACGCTGCCGGTAGAAGCACCCGTAATTTCCGCTGCTTTTTTCACAATCGTCTCTAATAAATTAACAACATCCTGACGGCTCATGATGTCCATAGCCGTTTGGTGCAAAAACGCAAGCAACTTATTTTGCTGGTGCAGCGCCGCATCAGCAACTTCCCTAGCAATGAACTTTTGACGCTGCTGGATAAGGTCTTTCTCGATATAATACTGCCGAATTAATTTCCATAATGTCAGCAACCCGATTACACCAAGCAGGATAGCCATGTAAAGCTGATAGTAGTAATAATTGCCCCCTTCCAGAGCCAGAATCATAATGGATAGCATCAGCAGGACCAATTCAAGCAACATTAGTTTTTGCTGACGCAAATACGTTATTACAGAGTCGTCACCACTAAAATTCATCATAAAATCCCCCATGATAATATGATT
>CAYTOV010000207.1:0-1842 GCA_964439485.1 uncultured Acidaminococcales bacterium
TTTTTAAAATCGAAAGGATGAATTTTAAAATGACAGAAAATGCTATTATCGTTACTGCTTCAGTATTCGCATCTGCTATTATCGCAGTTGGTGCTTCACTAGGTGCTACAAAGGGAGATTCTGCCGTTGCTACCAAAGCTTTGGAATGTATGGCTCGTCAACCAGAAGCTGCTTCCACTTTCCAAGTAAACATGCTTATCGCTATCGGTCTTGTTGAGTCTATTCCTATTATCTCCGCAGTTATTGCTATCGTTCTTGTCTTCGCTAATCCTTTTGTAAAATAATTCGCAAGGTTTCAAAAAGGGAAAAAAAGGAGAGTGCTATAATTGGTAGATGTTAATGCAACACTTATTGCGCAGATCCTGAATTTTTTAGTTCTTTTGGCAATTCTTGCGAAATTCGCTTACAAGCCATTATTAAAGGCAATGGACGACCGGCGCAACCGGATCATTAACGATCTGGATTCCGCTGAGCAAACAAGATTGGATGCAGAAGCTCTGAAAGAGCAATATGCAGAACAATTAGCTGGTGCACGCCAGGAAGCAACTGAAATTGTTAACAAAGCTAATCAAATTGCACAGAATCTTCATGATGAACTTGTAGAACAGGCGCGTGTAGAGCAGGAAGCCTTGCTGGCTAATGCAAAAGAACGTATTGAACAGGAGAAACAACAAGCATTATTGGATATCAGATCTGAAGTTATCAAGTTAAGTACTTTGATAGCAGGGAAAATAGTTAACCAGAAATTGAATTCTGCAAATGATCAAAAACTGGTTACCGATATTGCTGATGATGTTTTGAACAAGCGCTGATTTTGTTGATCAGCCTGCAGATTATTAAGCAGGATAAGTAAATTTTTGTTGTAATAATTTGTATTTTTGATTCAGTTAAAATTCCCGGTGCTAGCTGCATTGGGAGAATACGGAGGTGATTGATACAGTATGGAAACTAATGAAAACTTTTCTTTGATCAGCGACAGCTTGTCATCAATTGAGTTTGAACCAAAAGATCTCGAGTTTGTCGCTAACGAAGAATTAATCACAGTGCTAGTTACCACTGCCAGAGATCTTGCTGTATCTGAATATGAATCTGTTTCCGTAATTCTGACTGAGAAGTTAGGCAAAAAGGTTGAACTGCAAAAGGTTGTTGATCCATCTATAATTGGCGGCATCATCGTTAAAATTGGCGATAAAGTTTTTGATGCAAGCTCCAAACGTCAGCTTGAAAAAGTCGGCGGCTTGATGGGTAAAGTACAAGTCGGAGACCAATCTCTGGAAAAACCTGCAGGCATCGCTGAAGCCCTGACTAAAGAAGTTCAGGATTATAAAATAGATGTCGATTTAGAAGAAGTCGGTGTTATTGAAAAAGTCGGTGATGGTATTGCAACCGTAACCGGCATGCGCGGCGTAATGGCGGGCGAACTGGTTGAGCTCCCTGGTGGCGTTAGCGGCATGGTACAAAATTTAAGACCTGATGAAGTTGGTATCGTTTTAATGGGTGGCGAAACCAAAATTAAACAAGGTGACGTGGTACGCCGTACTGGCCGTATCATGGAGGTTCCTGTCGGCGAGAAAATGCTTGGCCGCATAGTTAACTCCCTTGGTAATCCAATTGATGGCAAAGGCGAAATCAAGCATGATGCTTTACGTTGTATCGAAGCTCAGGCTCCTGGTATTGCTGACCGTCAATCTGTAGATGTTCCTCTGCAGACTGGTATTAAAGCTATCGATGCTTTGGTTCCAATCGGTCGTGGACAACGTGAGTTGATCATCGGCGACCGTGGTACTGGTAAAACTGCTGTTGCAGTTGATACCATTATCAATCAAAAAGGCTTAGGCGTTA
>CAYTOV010000208.1:0-1810 GCA_964439485.1 uncultured Acidaminococcales bacterium
TTTGTCGTAGTTGTAGATCAATTTACAAAATATTTAGTAACCAGTAATATGATTGAAGGAATGGGGATTCCAATTATCGAGGGAATTTTTCATTTGACTTTTATTCTAAATCCGGGTGCCGCTTTCGGCATTTTGGAAAACAATCGCTGGTTTTTCGTTATTACAGCTGTTTCAGTGCTGGCCGTTTTGTTTTATTACAGACATGCTATTATATCTGAATCAAGGTTGGTACAGATAGGGATAGCACTTTTTGCCGGCGGTGCGTTCGGAAACCTGATTGACCGGATAAGAACAGGATTAGTAATAGATTTTTTTGATTTGCGCATCTGGCCGATTTTTAATGTGGCCGATATAGCTATATGTTTGGGAGTAGGGTTGATTTTATGGAGTACAATAAAGACGGAATTGAAGAGAACGAACTAGTAGAAACAGAAAAGGCTGCGACAGAAGATGCTGGCAAGCGTGCAGACGTATTTCTTGCTGAGAAGCTTAACTTATCGCGTGCCAATGTACAAAAAATGATGGATGCAGAACGAATAACAGTTGGAGCGAAGATTGTTAAGGCTAATCATAAGGTTAAGGATGGGGAACTCTTCTTTGTTCGTTATCAGGAACCAGTACCTTTGCAACTAATCGCGGAAAATATTCCAATTGATATTTTATTCGAAGACCAGGATGTCATTGTTATCAATAAGGCTCGTGGCATGGTAGTACACCCAGCTGCAGGTAATTATACGGGGACGCTTGTTAACGCGCTCCTTTACCACTGCAAAAATCTTTCGGGAATTAATGGGGTAATCCGTCCAGGCATCGTCCATCGTTTGGATAAAGATACTTCAGGAGTTATGATAGTTGCGAAGAATGATGCAGCTCACACTTCTTTGTCTGAGCAAATTCAGACTAAAAGTGCTAAAAGAACCTATCTTGTAGTGGTGCGTGGTAATGTGAAACAGGATAATGGACGCATTGAAACATTGATTGGACGTGACAGCAAAGATAGGAAAAAAATGTCTGTAGTTAGTAAGAACGGCAGAGAAGCTATTACTGAATATGAAGTGTTGGAACGCTTTGGCCGTTTTACGCTTTTAAAGTGTCGCTTACTGACAGGCCGCACGCATCAGATTCGTGTGCACCTTGAACATCTTGGTTATCCTGTTGTTGGTGATCCAAAATATTCTCCACAGAAAATACCTTTCGCCATTAATGGACAAGCCTTGCATTCTTATGAATTAACTTTTAAACATCCTCGTACAGGCGAGGAAATGTCTTTTACAGCGCCAATCCCTGAGGATATGAATAAAATCATTACGCGTTTAAGAAATGGTCAGTTTTAAAGTTAAATATTGGAGGTAGTAGCTATGAGCAGACTGGTAAGGAAAAATGTCATAATGGACGCTGAGGCAATGCGTCGTGCAATCGTGCGTATTGCTCATGAAATTATTGAGAAGAACAAGGGCGTTGAGAATATCATCATGGTGGGTATTCGCACACGTGGTGTACCTTTGGCACAACGAATTGCGAAAGAAATTGAAAACATTGAAGATGTAAAAGTACCAGTTGGTTTTCTTGATATAACCCTTTATCGTGATGACTTATCAACTCTGGCTTACAATCCAATAGTCCATGGTACAGAACTTGATTTTAATATTAGCGGCAAAGTAATCATCCTTGTTGATGACGTTCTTTATACTGGTCGTACAATCAGGGCTGCTTTGGATGCTTTAATTGATATGGGACGCCCTAAAGCGATAGAACTCGCTGTGTTAATTGATCGTGGGCACAAGGAACTTCCTATCAGAGCTGATTTTGT
>CAYTOV010000209.1:0-1781 GCA_964439485.1 uncultured Acidaminococcales bacterium
CCTCCTTATTGCTGCTTGTCGCCGCCGAAATGATTGCTGCGCAAGAGGGCATCGGTGCTCTTATTCTTCACTATGGCGATTTAATGATTACTGATAAGCTGATGGCTGGTGTCATCGTACTCTCTGTTTTAGGTCTGTTGTTTCATTTATTCCTGCAATGGCTAGAAAAGAAAGCTGTTCCCTGGAAAGACTAGTTACCCCCGAAAATACTAAGGCCCTGTTATTTCTGCCAATAAAGCAGAAATAACAGGGCCTTTTTTCTTCAGCGTTTGTCAATTTTGATTTCAAAAGTTCTGTTCCAAGGCAAAGTAATTTGCCACTCGCTAATAGTTTTTGTGGGAATATAATGTTTGACAAAACTCCTTATTTTTTCAGTAATGGCGCTTTCCAGAAACAGCTTCTGCTCAGGTAAAAAGGCTCCGTCCTGCCATTGTCTGGGCCAGACTACTTCCTGCCTGACGACTCCGCGCACGTTGCTTTGATACGCCCAATCATCAAGATATCTGACAAGCAGCAAATCGTTCTTGTCTTCATTAGTTAAATAAGGCGCCTGCAATCCTTGTACAAGGGCATAACCAATCGTATTGGCGGCAGTGTTCCACCCAGCATAAGAAGCAAGAGACCAAGCCAGTTTCTCTGCAAAGAGACCTTGCATGAATGCGTTGTCAGAACCATTGGCATAAGCAACATCAGCTACGGCAACATTTTTGGTTTTTTGCAGATATTTTCCAACTTTTTGAAGGAAAGCCTGTTGCTCACCTTTCAATTCTGCTGAATTAGCTGCATCATTGCCTTGCAGAGTAATCCCATCAACCGGCGTATTCACCGCCAGAATAAGATCAGCATATTTATCACCAGGAGCAGGCCAGGCCCCAGCTGCCAAAATTTGATTTCTGACTGTTGTTCTGACCGTATCATCTTCGTAGGCAGGAATGGTATTTTCGCCGACACCCTCTGCATAAAAAGCGTTTACGATCGGTACAGCACCTTTATACTGATTGATAGCACGATCAATGAGCACTATTCCCAACTGGTCGGCACCGGCAAAAAAGCGCACTTTACGCTGCGAAAGTTGCGCATTGATCGTCTCCAGCTTGCGTGCATCACGATGAGCATCAGAATACAGTGCCGTATCATCACGTCCTAAAAGCAAATAATCAAAGCTGCCGTTTTCTGTCCCAGCCAGCAATCTTTCTGTGACTGCGAGATTTTTGCTGCGCCGGCTATAGAGATCACGCAGGACAGTTTCTGGTACCGCCTTACCCAGACTAATTCTTTCTTTTGCTTCACTCTTGGTAAGTCCAACAACCTCATTTTTATCCGTCAATTCTCCTAACCGGAAAATCTGACTGCCATATTGTTTGTAATAAACAGGTTCGACCGGCGCACTGCTTGCCTTTGGTGAACGCATCACAGTAGTGAATACATACACAGGTATGCTGCCGAATTTCTGTTTAAACTGCAATAATCTTGTTGTCCGCGCTGCCAGCTCTTGTTCAGAAAACTTATGAGTTCTTGATGCGACCAAACCACCATAAATCATACTGTCACTGCTAACAACAACAGCAGCAGAGCCAGTCACGTTATTTTCGATCCAGGCATAAAGCTTGTCTGGATCACCATTATGATCAAAAGACGCAATTATATCACGCGGCGGTGTTTCTATATCCCAACCGGCTGCCTTGAACGTATCTACTGTATAATCAAGGCAGACAGGCCTGTCATCGAGCGGTACAAACAAAATACGGCCGCCAGCCTCTGCCAGGCTGGTCAAAAGCAGA
>CAYTOV010000210.1:0-1736 GCA_964439485.1 uncultured Acidaminococcales bacterium
TATTGTTTAGCCAGAAAAACCTTATCACCGGTTACATAGGCGACAAAGGTCAGATAATGGTCCTTGCGCATGGAATGAGGCGACGTTATATAGAGCTCATCCTCGACTGGCTCAATGTTAAGACGGTGTTCTCCTTCAGCCTTCATCGGTGTCAGGGCTTCAATCCTTTTCCCACAGCAGGAAATATCGGCTTCACCTGTTGAAGTCAAGAGATTACCGCACTGCGGACAAACATAAAATTTCATTTTGTTCATATTTCCTCCTACGATTTCGTTAGACTGCATTGTGCCCAGAAGAATTCCTTCTATGTTGACGCCAAGTATTTGCGACAGCTCCGGCAACAGAGAAACGTCAGGACAGCCCAATCCACGTTCCCATTTGCTGATAGCTTTATCGCTGATATTCATCAGATCAGCTACCTGCTTTTGGGTCATATCTTTTTCTTTGCGTAAGGTATAGATTAATTTGCCCACTTTACTAAGATCCACTGTTATCACCTCACAACATAGTGTAGAATATTCATGAATTTTCAGCAATAAACGAACCGTAGAGTTTAAAAAATATAACATTAAAGACTAACAAGTGCTGCTGGCGCCTGTTAGTCTTTCTTCTTATCTACTTCTTCAACCTTTTCAATTGTTCAACGACATCATTACTATTGTTTTCTACCTGACCAAGTGCGATATTTGGCTTACTGCTGCCATGAAAATCACTGCCGCAGGTGGCAAGAATATTCTTTTTCTGACAGAATTGCAGATAGTAATCCTGCTCTTCCTTTTGATGCCACGAAGTTGAAGCTTCTATGCCTTGAATACCAAGGCTCAAAAATTTGCTGATGACATCATCACTGGATGTGCCAAGTGTTACCGCAGGATGAGCAAGCACAGGAATGCCGCCATTGCTGGTAATCAGGTTGATAACATCCTCAACTGCAGGCAATTCTTGTGGCACATTATATGGCCGCCCACTGACCAGCCAATCTAACGCAAATTGTACCAGACGATTATCCATATCTCGGTATGGTTCTAAAAGCTTATTGTTTTTATTTCTGATATCTTCAAAAAGAGCCCTGCCGTAACAAATCGGCATCGGCTGCGGATTATTTTTAAGGAATTCTTCCTTGTCCAGATACAGGCCAGCCTCTTGCAGTTTATCAATTTGAACATCAACATTATCCAGTCGGTTTTTTGCTATATTGGCACACCAGTCGCTAATTTCAAGGCTTTTATAATCGAGGAAATAGCCTAAAATATGCAGCCATGTATCTTGATACCTCGAAGAAAATTCGCAGGCCGGTATCACTTCGATACCGCATTTTTCACCTAAATAAATCGCTTCTTCAACGCTCTCTACAGAATCATGGTCAGTAATAGCGATGGACTCTAATTCTTTTTCTTTGGCAAACCTGATGATTGCCTGCGGTGAAAATTCGCCGTCACCGCTTGCTACAGTGTGTATATGCAAATCCACTGCCATTTTTCAACGCCTCTTTTCTCTCACACCCCTATCTTAACAAAAATACGCTTACTTTGCACTAAGTAAGAAGCGTTGAAATTTGTCCAATACTTCCAAAATAGTCTATAATAGAATCATCTTTTTATTAAATTTATCCAGCTTCTATAGGAGGAATCTATGTCTAACTATCTTTCCAATAAAGAAAATTTTCTGCGCGGCGTCAAGTCGGCAGTCCCGATCGCCGTTGGCTATATCCCGATTGCCATTGCCTTCGGACTTTT
>CAYTOV010000211.1:0-1688 GCA_964439485.1 uncultured Acidaminococcales bacterium
CTTTGTTGAATGGTTCCGGTTTTGGAGCCAATTCATCAATGTCAAGTTCAGCACCCTTTTGTGCTTTCATCCAAGCCCAGCCACCCATTACGAAGAAGCCGCCGATGTTAACAAAGGCTTGTGCTACTTCAGAGTTGAAATGGACTTTCCAAGCTAAACCACTCAGAGAATCAGCTGGAATACCTAGTTGTGGTGCCATTTTGGCAATAAGTCCGTTAGAAATGATACCGGTAGGAGCAAACGGGGAGAATGCTGCACCGTTTGATGCACCTACAACAAGTAAGGTCATCAGGAACGCAGGCATACCAACGCGAGTTGCGATTGCCATAGCTACTGGAGCCATCAATGCGCAGCCTGCGATGTTGCCAGGTCCGATAGTAGTAACAAAAGTCGTCAATACGAAAATAATCAGTGGGATCAGTGCAGTGTTACCTTTGCAGACACGTACTGAATAGGCCGTTAATTTTTCCATTGTACCATTTGTTTGGGCCATACCAAACAAGAAAGTTACACCGGCCAAAATCATGAACAGAGACAGTGGGAAAGAACCCATTACTTTTGCGCCGGTCATACCGCCCCAAACGCCACCAACGATAATTGCAAAACCTATACCAAGGAAACCTACGTTTAAATCTTCATTTACGCAACTGATTGCAACCAAAACGACAAGTGCAAGAATTGACATAAGAGCAGCTGTTGATATTGACATACTCATCATTCCTCCAAAATTAGGGTTGATTAATTACACGAAACGAATTTTTTATTTTTGTTCTAAAGCAAACTTCAGATATTTATACACCGTAGATTCATACACATACGCTGTTCAGCCTCTTGGCTTAATTATAGGTTCAGCAAAAGCCGAGCAGCAATATCGTTGTATTGTTATTCTTTTGTCAAATGTGATTCAGAAAGATTGTCTTACGTAAGACTATTGGCAGCCTCATCTAATTACCAATCAATCTTGACGTAAAACAGCCATAAAAAAATCTTTACCCTTACTTTTTAAAATTTTAAAAATATTTTAAGAGCCAAAACAATACCATCGGCTACAACAGATACAATCAAAATAGATTGTACACTGATAACTACGAAATATTCCACGAATTCACCGGTATAACCATTGGTTTTGTTACTCCCGTATTCTCTGTGGCATAATCTTAAGTATAGCAAGATCATATAAAAATAGCCTGCAAAGATCGCTCTTTGCAGGCTATTTAGTTCTTTAATGAATCAAAATTCCAGAAACAGATTCTAGAGTCCCAAAACACCGAAGAATACATAGCATACTATGCCTGCTACGATAGACATGGACAAGCCCCAAATCAAAAGTTTGCGGAACAATTTGCCCTTATCTTCATGATCGCCAGCAGAAGCAATGCAGAGAGCACCAAGAGTAGATAATGGAGAAGTATCAACCAAGTGAGCACCAATGTTGATGGAAGAAATCATGGCAATAGCATCGCCGCCAGTCAACTGTTGCAAACCAGGAACCATCGGCAGGAACATCGGCATAACAACACCAGAAGAACTGGAATATGCAGAAATTATTGCTGGCACGAAGCTTACCCAGAAGTTAACTGAAACAGGACCAGATACAGATGCAATAATATCAACCAAGAATTTCAAGCCACCAGCTTTATCCATAACATCGATCAATACGGATACGCCGCAAACCATCATGATAACGC
>CAYTOV010000212.1:0-1687 GCA_964439485.1 uncultured Acidaminococcales bacterium
TAACGGCAAACTTTTGAATTATTTAGGCAGCCCAATTTTGACATCCCTGATTAGTTTTCTGGTTGGTACGGTGGGATTGGCAGTGCTTTACTTTGTTTCCGCGTACTACGGATTGGAAAAAGTACCTGACCTCAGTGCTTTGAAACAAACGAGTTTCTGGATGTGGACCGGGGGCTTATTGGGAGCCTTCTATATTTTTACCAGCGTTTTCGTTGCTCCAAAAATCGGTTTTGCCAACTTATTCAGCTTAATAGTCGCCGGCCAAATTATTTTGGCAATTATATTTGACCACTTCGGCCTTTTGACCGGACAGCCGCATTTAACGAGCAGCATGCGGCTGCTAGGCGTAGGTCTTTTGGTGGTCGGTGTTTATTTAATTCAAAACAACTAAAAAAAGTCCAAAGAAAAATCCAAAGGAGATCGTCTCCTTTGGATTTTTTTCGTGTCTGAGCAGCTTCTTCTCGTTTGCACTTGTGGAAAAAATCTGTGAACATTGTTTAAAATGTGACAACAGGTTATACTATAAGTAGCTATATCGGCGTGGCCATCATCTATAATGGTCAACGGCTACAAACAGAAAGGGAGATGCATAACTATGAAAAGAAAAATCTTAGCTTTAACCGCAGTTATCGGTTTGCTATTGCTTACTGCAGGCTGCGGCGGTGGAGAGAAAAAAGCTGGTGACGCAAAACAGGAAGAAAAGGTTTTGACTGTTTACTCGGCACGCAGCGAGTCTTTGAACAATGCTGTTATTCCCAAGTTTGAAAAAGCTACTGGCATCAAAGTTAATCTCGTTGTTGCCGGCACAGGCGAAGTAGTTAAAAGGGTAAATTCGGAAAAAGCAAACCCATTGGGCGACATTTTGTGGGCAGCTGACGAAACAATGCTTTCTGGTTCTAAGGACTTGTTTATGGAATACGTATCGAAAGAAAATGACAAGATGATGGATGCTTTCAAAAATAAACATGGTGTATTCACACCGGCTTTTGCTGATCCTACCGTCTTTATTGTTAATAATGAATTAAAAGGTAATATGAAAATAGATAGTTTTGCTGATTTGTTGAACCCGGACTTGAAAGGTAAAATAGCTTTTGGTGACCCGGTTAATTCCAGTTCTGCTTTTCAATCTTTGATGGCTATGCTTTATGCTAACGGTAAGGATGGCGATCCGATGTCTCCGGAAGCCTGGGCGTATGTTGAGAAATTCATTGCTAACCTGAACGGCAAGATGGCTAATAGCTCCAGTCAGGTATATAAAGGCGTTGCCGGCGGTGAATATGTCGTAGGGCTGACTTGGGAAGATCCGGCTGCCAGCTTGGTCAAGAACGGCGCCAAAGTTGCTGTTGTTTTCCCAACGGAAGGCGCAATTTTCCCGGGTGAATCCGTACAAATCATCAAAAATTGCAAACATCCGGAAAATGCGAAAAAGTTTATTGATTTCATGCTGAGTGAAGAAATTCAAAGTGCTGTTGGCAAAGAGTTAACTGTTCGTCCTTTGCGTAAAGGGGTGCAGCTTGCAGGCTATATGACTTCAATGGATAAGATTAAACTGGCACCTAAATATGATGAAGCTTGGGTTGCCTCCCATAAAGCAGAAATTACTAAAAAATTCAGTGAGTACCTGGAGAAATCCATGTAATTGGTTCTGGCATCTGAAAGGGCTCCTTTGAGAGCCCTTTTTCTTTAG
>CAYTOV010000213.1:0-1687 GCA_964439485.1 uncultured Acidaminococcales bacterium
AAAATATGGTGAACAGCTAACTAAACCACATTTACAAACATTGCTTAGCAAATTCCAAAGCTTAAAAAATGCCGGTGTCTTCAGCAAGGGCCCTGCCAGTGAAATATCGCCGGTTAACCGCGGGGCACTGACGGCACAATTAGAATACTATAATGAAAATATCCTACTGAGGAAGTTTTGTCTGGAAGTAACGCAGAATTGCAATTATGCCTGCCGCTACTGCCGGAGAACTCTTGCCGCGCAAAAAGGTGAGGCTTCGCAGCTGAACATGAGCGAAGAAATTGCCTATAAAGGTATTCAATATTATTTTGATAAGTATACTGCCCTGTTCCAAAAACTAACAGAAGAAAAACAGATGCTGCTTCTGGCAACCGTGCCTCCTACGCTCTCCTGGTATGGCGGTGAACCCTTTCTGAATTTTGAGCTCATCAAGAAAAGTGCAGCCTATTTCAAAAGTCTGCCTTGGGATAAATATAATATACCTATTACTGCCTTAGCTTTTACCGCTAATACCAATTTATCAATAATGAACGAAGAAATTCTAAGCTTCCTTGTGGACAACAACTTTACATTATTTGCCAGTATGGACGGTCCCCAGGCAGAGCATGATAAATGCCGCGTCTTTCCTGATGGTTCCGGCACCTTCACTCTTGCCTACCAGAATTTGATGAAGATAAAGGAGTTCTCACCGTCTTATTTGCAAAACAAGGTAACCATTTTCGGCGTTTATACCGCGGAGCATGATTACAATAAATGCGTTGCTTTTACAGCTAAGCTCGGCACATTAGCCTGCCAGCACTTCTCTGTGGATTATGACGGCACCTTTATCTATGATATCAATGCCGAAAGCAATTACTACAAAAAAGAGCTGTCCACTGATCTTGGTAACTTTGAAAAAATGGTAGCTGCCGTCAAAGATGACGCCGCCTCGCATATGAATAACTTTGCCAATATCTTTCCTTTTGCTAAGCTACATACTAACCATCCAGTTGGCAAGAACTGTTTAGATCTTATGCTTACCTGCCCGATGGGTTTTGACAACCTGATGCTGGCAGCTAACGGTGATTATTTGATTTGTCACAAAGTCAGCGGTACTTTGCCCATTGGCAACTGCGAGACAGGTTTAGATTTCCAAAAATTACTTGATTTTTATCAAAAATATAATTCCGTCATTAATAACGCAGCCTGCCTCAGCTGCTGGAACGTAAACTTTTGTACTATCTGTGCCGCTGCCAGACTAGACGGTGAGCATTTCATCAATCCTTCGAAACAGGAATGTGATTGTTTCCGTCTGCGTACAGAATATGACTTTAACTGTTTTATTCAGCTTGCCCGCAAGCATCCTGATTTGCTGACGAAAATCTTTGCTTACCGCAATGATCGCAAAAATTACATTGGGGTTGTCGATATCAATGAATTCTGAGAAGAAATTCCCTATTTATCAACAATACGACGCTATGGACTGCGGCCCGACTTGTCTGCGTATGATTGCCAGCTTTTATGGCAAAGATTATCCCCTCGCCTATCTTCGCGAAAAATGTTATGCAGACCGGGAAGGCACTTCTCTGCTTTGTTTGCGGGATGCGGCCAAAGAAATGGGCATGAATGCCAAGTCCGCACTTATTTCGCTGGCTGATCTGTCTCTGAACGTGCCACTTCCCTGCATAGTTCATTGGGATCACGAACA
>CAYTOV010000214.1:0-1682 GCA_964439485.1 uncultured Acidaminococcales bacterium
CTTTCCAGTGCTGATTGGATGCCGAGAAATCTGAACGAGCGTGTTGAATTATTCTTCCCGGTGGAAAGCGCAAGGCACATCAAAAGAATTAAAGGGATTCTTGAGCTGGTTTTAAAAGACAATGTTGGTGCTCACATCCTGCAGTCCAATGGCAGTTACAGAAGAGCTATCCGTTATGGCAATATCGCCATCAGCTCACAGAATATCCTCTATGAAATGGCCAAAGCCAGTGGCAAAGAAAAGAAGATGAGCATTGAACGCCGTCTTAAACCTCTTTATCGCAAAGAAGACTGATTTATTCACTATATGATATAATATCCTGGATATGAATTCGGAGATAATTTTGAGGAGGCAATTATGGGCAAATTCAAGGTTACTTTAAATTGGCAGTGCCATTACGGCTATGCAGAATATGATGAAGAAACAAAGACAGCGGAGGTTGTAATTGATGGAGCTCCGGAAGCTGTGGCAAATGTTAAGGATTATCTCAGTAAAGCGCAAACGATGGACCTTCCTGGTGAGAATGATATTCGCGATTTTTCTACTTACACTTTAGATCCGCTGGCAAGCTTGAAAAATTTCAAAACTTGTTTAACCAGAATTTGGGTAGCGACTGGTGTGCGTGTGGAATGGAGCATGCCGCCGGGGATGGCGGAAAAGTTATAAACAGGTTTATGCACAAAAACAGATGTTCTGTGGATAACTATGTGGGAAAAGCCGATTTTCCCACATTTTTTGTTGTTAAAGCTGTTAGTAAATATTTGTTCGAAAGATTGTTTGTGTTCTGGGGAGAAATTAACGGAAAAATTGGACAAAAACAATGCCTAAAATTATTTACATTAGCGGCAATAGCAATCATAAAGAATGATATTTGTTGTTAGATTTTAAAATAAAAGGAAATTATAAACAATATTCACTATTTTGTGTAATAATAACCTGATGTAATCAAGTAAAATTGACATGCTACGTTCAATATAGTAAAATCGGTAGTGAGCTTTTTAAGCTTGATAGTTGTCTTGGTAGCTCAGCAGGATAGAGCGACTGCCTCCTAAGCAGTAGGTCGTGAGTTCGAATCTCGCCCAGGACACCAAAGTAAATATGCCGCCTTCTGGGCGGTTTTTTTGCAAGAAAGAGGATTTAACATGGCTGATGACCAAAAATATATGCAAATAGCACTAGCAGAGGCACAAAAGGCTGCAGATCTGGGCGAAATACCTATAGGGGCAGTACTTGTCATTGACGGCGAAATTATTGCCAAGGCTCATAATATGAGAGAGACTTGGAAAGATGCCACCGCTCATGCTGAAATGATTGTTATTCGTGAGGCTTGTGAGAAACTGGACAGATGGCGTTTAAGCGGTGCAACTCTTTATGTTACGATTGAGCCTTGCCCAATGTGCGCGGGTGCGATTGTGATGAGCAGAATAAGCCGTCTGGTTTATGGCAGCCCAGACAGTAAAGCCGGTGCTGCGGAATCTTTGTTTAACGTTGTGAATAATCCGGCACTTAACCATATGGTAGATGTTGTCAGCGGCGTTTGCGGCGAAGAATGTACCAAAGCAATGAAAGACTTTTTCAAAAAGAGGCGTAACGAAGCCAAACAAAATAGCCAGATTTAATTTCTCCTCTATTATAAAAGTTATGTTTTATGATATAATATGTGATGTTCTTGAAATTTATAT
>CAYTOV010000215.1:0-635 GCA_964439485.1 uncultured Acidaminococcales bacterium
ACGCTATATTCGCCAACGGCATCATCCAGCAGATATTTATTTAAACTACCTTCGTAAAAATTCATTTTGCCAAATACTTCAGGATTTGATATTTTACCTTTCACGGTAACTTCATTATCAAGATTGCCGGTAAAGGCAACATCAGGAGCCATAGCTGCTGCCAGCGGTTCAACTCTGATCCCTTTGGTTGAAACTTTCAAATCTACAACCGGCTCCTCACTGCCAAGGTCAACCCAACCGTTTACGTTATGTTCGCCTGCCGGCATTTTTATAGCAAGACCATCAATTTGCAAACGTTTATTCTGCCAGAGGAAAGAACCGTGAGCATCAGTGATTTTTTGCTTCATGATTTCGCCGTCAGTTAATCTCGCCGTACCACTAACCTGCGGTGCAGCTTTTGAACCGCTGACAATGAAAGAGCCTGTTAAACTGCCTTCCCCTTCTTGTCCCGCCAAAGCCAAAAACGGTTGCACTGGGAAGTTGGCAATACGGGCCTCAGCCGCAATATTACCGCCAGTTATGCTGCCTTGAGCCACAAAAGAACCATCATCATTGCAATAGCCTGAAAGGTTATTAATAACTATATTGTTCTTGTCGTAATCGATATCCAGTCGAAAATCTCTGAATATATTATT
>CAYTOV010000215.1:645-1678 GCA_964439485.1 uncultured Acidaminococcales bacterium
CGCCAGGTCAAAGCGGCCATCTTGGCCACAGCATTTAGTTTTCCTTGTTCATTTTTGATGTTTCCTACGAGCGCAACATCGCCGGAAAGAACTGCCTGCTCACCATCTAAGCCTGCTAAACCAGCAATATCAGCATTATCAAACTCCAGCGCCGCAGAAAAATCTCCCTCGTTTACTTCGTATTCACCAAAGAGAAAAATACTGCCGCCGCCATATTCAGCCTTGGCACCCGGTATGACTATCTTGCCGTTCTGCGACGAAAGCGGCAGACGCACTTGCGAGAAAGTCTGCCCCTTAAAATCCATGTTGTCAGAGTTGAAAACACCATCAGCGCTGAAATCTTTCTGGGTTCCGTTCAAAGTCAGCGAACCGGATATTTTGCCGTCAACAGGTGAAGAAGCCAGTACATTTTTCAAATCAAAAGCAAACAGTTCAACAGAAAGGTCTTCGGCAACAGGTTCATCAATATTACTCAAATCAAGTTTGCCATTAAGAAGGCCTTTTTCGCCGTTAGCTGTAAAATCAAGATTAACTGCTTCGACAACCTTTTGGTGGAAAGATACCTTGCCGTTCAGTACTATCGGCACTTCTTCTTTCTGATAAGTTGTGACCGCAGCAACTTTTGCCAAGAAACCTGTTCCTTCCAAAGAGATATCTTTGCCATCGCCTGACCAGCGCAGATTAAGATCTTTGACAGAACCCTTAAGTTCTTCTATACCCAGATAACGTTTTGCCAAATCACTAAAGGGGTCAAGAGCAAAATGTTCTGTTCTCAGGAATAGATGCCCTTTGGCTTCCATATTGACAAGACCATTGATCTTCCAGCTTTCGTTCGCATAAGTAAGTATGAAATTAAGGTCGTAATCGGGACTAGCGGCAGCATCGATACTGCCATCAACGCCAAAATTCCAATTGCCAAAAGGTGTGGCAACTTCACTCCGCCCGTCTTTAATGCGTACGATACCCGCAAATCTGCTCTTTTCCTTTTCTCTTTGCTTAATAACGTCTTTTACGTTCCAGTGTTCTTTTTCAT
>CAYTOV010000216.1:0-1651 GCA_964439485.1 uncultured Acidaminococcales bacterium
ATTCCTGCAAAATCGCCTGAGAGTAATTAAGATATGAGTATTCGACGTTAGTTAGTAATTATCGATAATAATTATCAACTATTTGTTGACAAACAATGAAAAAAGTTTTATAGTATTCCTACATAGGAACAACAAAGAAATCGGAGGCAATATGGACACTATTGAACGTTTGATGTATTTTAATCTGACGCGTCATGAAGCAACACTGTACATGGCACTCCTGGCCGAAAGCAGCTTGACCGGTTACGAAGGTGCAAAGCTCACGGGTATATCCCGCTCCAATACTTATACAGCGCTGGCTGGCTTAGTCGATAAAGGTGCCGCACATGTTACCGAAGATACAGCAACCAGATATACGCCAGTTCCATTTGATGAGTTTTGTGAAAATAAAATTCGTCAGATGCAGGAATATAAAGCTTACTTAGTAGAGAAAATGCCGGTAGTTAAGAATGAAGTAGAAGGCTATATCACTATTAAGGGCGCGCAGGCAATTATGAACAAACTAAAGAATATGATTGCCAAGGCGGAAGCCAGAATCTACGTTTCTGCGACCGGCTCACTTATTGAAGCGCTGAAAGAACCTTTGACGGAAGCAGCAAAACGTGGCTTGAAGATAGTAGTAATCACCGGCAAGCCATTTAATTTACCGGGAGCTATTATTTACTACGCAGAAAAGCCCAACAGCCAGATCAGGCTGATTGCGGATTCCGGGCGTGTCCTGACTGGCGATCTCAGTGATGGCGACAGTTCAACCTGTCTTTATTCAGGAAAACCGAACTTAGTAGATTTATTTAAAGATGCGTTAAAAAATGAAATTAAGCTTATAGAACTAACCAACAAATAATATTATGAGGGGTGTACAAATAGTGAAAAAACCTTTTATTAACAAAGAACAATTAGAGAAGATTGCTGATCAATACGCAACACCATTTTATCTGTATGATGAAAAAGGTATCCGTGAAAATGCTCGCAAAGTTATGCAAGCTTTTGCCTGGAATAAAGGCTTCAAAGAATATTTCGCTGTGAAAGCAACACCAAATCCGCGTTTACTGCAAATTCTTCGTGAAGAAGGCTGCGGCGCTGATTGCTCTTCTTATACCGAACTTTTGATGGCAGACGCTGTGGGTTTCAAAGAAAGTGAAATCATGTTCTCTTCCAATGTGACGCCGGCAGAAGATTTCAGACTGGCGCGAAAACTGAATGTAACAATCAACCTTGATGATATTACCCATATTGATTTTCTCGAGAAGGTAGCAGATATCCCTACTACGGTTAGCTGCCGTTTTAATCCTGGCGGTCATTTCGCGATTGAAAATAATATCATGGATAATCCTGGCGATGCTAAATACGGCTTTACCCGCGAACAAATGGTGGAAGGCTATAAAAAGCTGATGGCTAAAGGCGTGAAGCATTTCGGCATTCATGCTTTCCTTGCCAGCAATACCGTGACCAACGAATACTATCCAAGTCTGGCGAAAATTCTTTTCCAACTTGCTGTTGATCTGAAGAACGAAACCGGTGCCAGCATCGAATTCATTAACCTTTCCGGCGGCATTGGCATTCCTTACAGACCTACCCAAAAGGGCAATGACATACTTGTTATCGGCGAAGGTGTACGCGAGGCATTTGAAGAAGTGCTCGTGCCAGCAGG
>CAYTOV010000217.1:0-1631 GCA_964439485.1 uncultured Acidaminococcales bacterium
CTTTGGATTTTGGTTGCAGCGTTTTTTGCGATATTAGTTTGGTCATATTTTTATAGGATCGATCAGGTCGTTCGTGGTTCCGGCACCTTCATTGCTACCAGCCGTGTGCAGGTCATTCAGGCCGTTGACGGTGGTATGATAACCTCCTTGAAGGTTAAGGAAGGAGATCGTGTTGCGCAAGGACAGGTATTGGCGACGCTTGATGATGGCCGTAGTTTGGCTGCTGTTAGGGAGCTTGATGGCAGATTGGCAGCGCTTTATGCCAAGGCAGCAAGACTAAGGGCAGAAATAGCTGGTGCGGATTTCGTTAAATTTCCGGCAGCAGTAGAGAAATTTCCGGAAATTATAAGGGTTGAAACAGCTTTATTTAATCAGAGAACATCAGGTTTTCAAGAAGAAATGAGAACGGCAGCCGTTGCCGTGAGTCTTGCAAGAGAAGATGCTCAGCTAGTGACAAATTTGGCAAGTAACGGTGATGTAAGCCGCTCAGATGTTATACGCGCCCAAAAGGCTGTGAACGAAGCTGAAGCCATGATGATCAATCGCCGCAACAAGTACCTGCAGGAAGTTGGTACTGATCTTACAAAAGCTGAAGATGAAATTGGACAAAATGAGCAGGTAAGAGCTCAGCGGCTGCAACAGTTAGAAAATACCGTATTGAAGGCTTCTGTGCCAGGTATTGTCAAGAATATGCGGCTGACGACTGCGGGCAGTGTTTTGCGGGCAGGCGAGGAACTGATGCAGATCGTGCCGGTTGATGATGACATTATTGTAGAAGTCAAGGTAAGGCCAACCGATATCGCCCAGTTGCGGCCGGGATTGCCTGCCAGTATCCGTGTTGATCCTTATGATTACACAATTTACGGTGCTGTGGCAGGAAAAGTGTCTTATGTCAGCGCTGATACTTTGAAAGAAGAAACCAGAGCTGGTGAACAAGTCTATTACCGAGTGCATGTTACGACCAAGGGAGCACCGGTTGTTACGCAAACAGGGAAGGAAATAGAAATTTTGCCGGGTATGACTTCTCAGGTTGATATCCGGATAGGTGACCGCACAGTTCTTGAATACTTGCTGAAACCTTTGCGCAAAACTTTAACCGAATCTTTCGGCGAACGCTGATATCATTTTTTAGTATGTAAAAACAAAATTATTTTGAGGCAAAAACCACTTCGATTGTTATCAATTCAGTTGAAGTGGTTTTTTTGTAAAAATATGACGAATATGGTAATAAAGATAGCAGAGCAGCCTTGAAAAGGGCTAAAATTAAAAATAATAAGCTGTATGCTGTTTATGATGATACAGCTGTCTATTATAGCAAATAATTGCTGATTTTGAGGATTTTGCTGCTCCAGGGATTTATTCACAGGTGTTGTGGTCAAAAACTTTAACGTTAATTAAATTATCACAGGATTTTGGGGGTTGATCGATTTCAATAAAATAAATCTATAAGTAAATTTTTTAAAATGCAGGATAAATGTAAATAATAACGAATATCGATACTGTATGATTCATCCAATTAACAAAGAAGGAAAATTAACTAAGAATATATTTAGTTTAAAATCCGTTATGAAATATTATTGCCAAAATGTGTTTAAAATTGTGAGTAGTGTATTAAAATCCACTTTTACTTC
>CAYTOV010000218.1:0-1597 GCA_964439485.1 uncultured Acidaminococcales bacterium
CCCTCCACAATTACTAATTCGCCAGCAGCGACCTTTGCGGACAATGCGCAGCGGATAGCAAGACGACGAGCTTTACGCGGCATGCTTTTTGCATGACTGCGTGGTTGTGGTCCGAAAGTGGTACCACCGCCAACCCACAATGGAGAGCGGATTGAACCTGAACGTGCGTGACCGGTACCTTTTTGTTTCCAAGGTTTACGGCCGCCGCCGCGTACCATGCCACGAGTTTTAGTAGCATGAGTTCCCAGGCGTTCGTTAGCTTGTTGCATAACAACTGCTTGATGAACAACAGCTTCGTTCATTTCTACGCCAAATACGTAGTCCATTAATTCTATTTCTTCACCAGTCTTTTCACCGGCAATATTATATACTGATAACTTCGGCATTTAAGCATCCTCCTTTCTTTCGCTTGCTCTTACTTACCTGGTTTAACTGTTTCTCTCAAAACTACAAAAGAACCAGCAGCTCCTGGAATAGAGCCTTTAACCAAAATAAGATTGCGGTCAGTGTCAACCTTTGCAACGGTCAAACGCTGCACGGTTACTTTTGCATTACCCATACGGCCAGGTAGTTTCTTACCTTTAATTACACGACCGCCAGAACCGGAATGGATTGGTCCCATAGAACCAGGTTCACGATGGGACTTAGAACCATGCGCCATTGGTCCGCGAGAGAAGTTGTGGCGCTTAATCGTACCTGCAAAACCTTTACCGCGGGAAATGCCAGTTGCATCAATCAGTTCACCAGCGGTGAAGATTTCAGCACTGATTTTTTGTCCGACTGTATATTCAGAAGGAGCAGACAAACGCAATTCTCTAACAAATTTAACCGGTGTAACACCAGCTTTGTCAAAGTGACCTTTCATTGGTTTGTTCGTATGTTTTTCTTTTAATTCGCCAAATCCGAGTTGAACAGCATTATATCCATCTGTCTCTTCGGTTTTATTTTGAACTACTAAGCAAGGACCGGCTTCTACCACAGTTACCGGAATCATCTTACCATCAGCTTCAAAAATTTGGGTCATACCTATTTTTTTGCCTAAGATTCCTTTAGCCATTATCGCACCTCCTCCTTACAGTTTAATCTCGATGTCTACACCAGCCGGCAAGTCAAGACGCATTAAAGCATCAACAGTCTTAGCGGTTGGTTCCAAAATGTCTACAAGTCTTTTGTGTGTACGCATTTCAAATTGTTCACGGGAATCCTTGTTTACATGAGGGGAACGTAGAATCGTATAGATATTTTTTTCAGTAGGAAGTGGGATAGGACCGGAAACTTGTGCACCAGTACGTTTCGCAGTATCAACTATCTTTGCAGCACTTTGGTCAAGTGCTTTGTGGTCATACGCTTTTAAGCGTATTCTGATTTTTTGACTCTTTTCCATTTAATTTTCCTCCTAATTCGCCCAGTTTCTAAGAACGGACATACTCCGTGAAAATCTCCCTGTCTAACAGGCAAGCAACCTCTCACATCATCGCAGGACCATACAAACAAACATAATAATATGAGGGGCAAACTTTAGCCCCTCATAGGGATCTAATAAATTATTTCTCTTCGATAGCAGCAACAACGCCTGCGCCAACGGTACGGCCGCCTT
>CAYTOV010000219.1:0-1560 GCA_964439485.1 uncultured Acidaminococcales bacterium
AGAGCTGCCATACCTTTGTAGAAGAAAGCATTAACTTCTTCATCTTTATAGCCAAGCATCCATGCATGATAAGCGTAAGCAGCTACGCCACGAAGGCCAAGCAAGATAAGAGATTTAAGGGAACGAACATCTTCATTGGCATCCCAAAGATCCCACATTTTATAGTCAGGGAAGTCTACTGTCGCGCCCAGCAATGCTTTCTCGCGATGCACGTCAGCGATTCTTTTTTGTAATACTTCATCATCAAAGTTCACATTAGTAATGGTTGTAAATAAACCTTCAAGCATAACTTTGGTTGTAGAATCAGTCGGTTTGCTTAGCTCAGCAACTTGTGCCAAACCAATCATTGCTCCCGTAAGATCGTCTTGCAAATTAGCAGTGCTAGCTTGTTTGCCACAGACTCCAGCTTTACCCATGCAACCTACACTACCTGCAGTTTGTTCACATTGAAAACAAAACATATCTTTCATTGTCTCATCTCTCCTCTGTTTCTTTTATTTATAGGCTTTTTGCAGCCTACCTTGCCAATAGATTAGTCTTCCAGAATCTCGCCTTCTGTCGAAATTGTCACAACCTGCCATGGAATCATTTTGCCGCTGTTTTGCAAGGCTGTTTTGACAGCAGCTTCAATGCCGCCGCAGCAAGGCACTTCCATCCTGGTTACCGTAACACTCTTGATATCATTATATTTGAGTATCTCGGTAAGTTTTTCACTGTAATTGACCATATCGAGCTTAGGGCAGCCAATCAGTGTAACATGGTTACGCATAAATTTTTGGTGGAAATCACCATACGCAAAGGCAGTACAGTCTGCTGCAACCAAAAGTCTGGCATTTTTGAAATAAGGAGCGTTTACCGGCACCAACTTGATCTGCACCGGCCATTGTCTCAATTCACTCTGAGGTGATTTCGACACAACGCTAATACTTTCCTTCTTTTCAATGCTTTGGACATGACAGCCGGGGCAGCCGCTAACAGGGGCCGCATTTTTTGCCATATGTTCTTTTACTGCTTCTTCATCAAACTCTGCTGCTTCTCTGACTTCGAAGCTGATTGCATTAGTAGGACACGCCGGCAGGCAATTACCAAGGCCATCGCAATAGTCGTCACGCACGAGTCTTGCCTTGTCGCCTACAAGAACAATGGCGCCTTCCTGACAAGCATCAACGCAAAGGCCGCAGCCATTGCATTTCTCTTCATCAATTTTGATTATTTTTCTAAGAGCCATTTTTTCTCCATCCTTTTTTTATCTATTTTCAAATTCACTTTATCTTGACTTCTTGAATTCATTCTAATATACTTTCGCTAGAAAGTATGTTGTTTTTACAACAAAACTATTTTGCAGGAGAAAGAATATTGTGGATATTTTAATGGGCATACTAAAGAAAACTCCATTGTTCAGAAATATGGAGGAAGAAGAAATTAATTCTGCTCTTAATTTTCTTGCTGCCAGACAAACAGTTTACGAAAAAAATTCCTTCATTTTTTCTTTAGAAGACGGTACACCTACCGTAGGCATCATACTTGCCGGCAGCGTAGTCATCATTAAGGAAGACTTCT
>CAYTOV010000220.1:0-1558 GCA_964439485.1 uncultured Acidaminococcales bacterium
TACATGATTTCTTCACCGGTTACTTCAATTCTTTCGCCTGTTTCCCTATCCTCAAACAGCAATGTTTTTTGATCATCTGCCTTTTTTGCTTCCAGCAGATTGGCATTCAGATATGTCTTAATACCAAAGGCTTCCATATTTTGGCGAATTTGCTCGGAAATATCTTCGTCTGCTTTGGACAGCAGTCTGTTGTTATGCTGCACAACTGTGACCTTGGTACCGGTAGCCGCAAAAATATGCGAAAATTCGCAGCCGATCGGGCCACCGCCGACAATAATCAAGCTCTTGTAAGGTTGCTTGGGATACTTGTCGCCAAACAAGGTTTCTGAGCAGATATAGCCGGTTGCTTCCCGTCCAGAAATTTCCGGTAGGTTAGTGCGTGCGCCGACATCGATAATGATTTTCTCCGCGGTCATTTCTTCCGAAAGAGAACCGTCGTGCAGCTTGACCTGTAAAGTCTTTTCGCCGGTGAAAAAGCCGCTGCCCTGGTAAATCGCAAGGTTGGCATATTTTTGGTAATGACGGAGAACTTCCTTATGCTCGTCAATCTTCTCCCACACCCGGCGGGATATGATGTCCCAGTTCATTTTAGCCGGCTCGACTTCGACGCCGATTTTCGGCAAATCCTGAATTTCTCTTATATAGTCAGCAGCTGTAGCCAATACTTTCGTCGGTATACAGCCACGCGTCAGACAGGTGCCGCCGAATTTGCCCTTTTCTATGACAGCACATTGCAGACCTTGCTTTAACGCCGCATCCAGGACAATGTTCGCTGCGCCTGTGCCGATGATGATAACGTCATATTTCTTCATGCTTTAATTTATACCTCCTGCTTTTGCCCATCATAATAGATAATAATTATTAATTTCGACATTGCACCTTAATTCTCCTGCTGAAATAAAAAAACGCAAGGACAAAATGTCCTTGCGCCTAATTTAAAAGTATAAATTATTAAACTAAGATATTCATGACGACCATGGCGATGCAAGCATTCAGAATGCTGGTCAGCATCAAAAGCGGCCAGTATTTCTTAGGAACATCCGCTACACCGAGCAAACGGCCCATGTATTGGATTTGGGAACCCAGAAGGAAAATAGCAGGAATCAAAATAGTTGCGTGAGTACCGTCGATGATACCTTTGCTCAAAAGGCTTACGGCAATACCGGTACCTGCAGAAGAAGAAAGCCAGGCTGTCAGCAAAACGGTTACCGCTTCACCAGGCAGGCCAAAAAGTCCCATAGCAGGTCCAAAAATGGAACCAATCATCTTCATAACACCCAAAAGGTTCAGAATTTCAGAAAGGGTGTAAGCCATCAGCACGTTTGGCAGAAGATTTTGGGTAGCAACGGTAAAACCTTTGCGTGCGCCGATAACAAAAATATCAAAAGGATTATTGTTTGTTTTATTGGTATTATTGCTCATCTTTGAAATCCTCCTTATAGACCGTATTCAGTACGAAACGTACAAACATACCGCCGGCAAATTTCAAACCGAACATCAACAAAAGAGGCAGAATGATCGGCAGCTTTAAGACGGAGAACAACGCAGACCCAATCGC
>CAYTOV010000221.1:0-1553 GCA_964439485.1 uncultured Acidaminococcales bacterium
AACATAAATGTCTGGCTTTCATGATCAGTGCCTTTTTTGCGGGCATCGGCGGCGGCCTTTATGGTGCATTATTAGGAACTGTTGATCCGAAGAACTTCTTGTTCACGTTGACTTATAACTTCCTTTTGATCATCGTCCTTGGTGGTATGGGCAGTATTACCGGCAGCATGATTGGTGCTGTTCTTGTTACCGCTGGTCTTGAATTCCTGCGTGTTTTTGACGAGCCGCTCGATTTGTTTGGGATGGCGATACCTCTGTTCAGACCAGGCTTCCGTATGGTTATTTTCTCCGTTTTGCTGATGGTGCTCGTTCTTTTCTGGCGACACGGTATCATGGGGACCAGAGAGTTTACCTGGGACAAATTTATTGCATTCTGCAAGAACCCTTTCGGTTTTTTCGGACGGAAAGGAGCACATAAGGCATGACAATTTTAAGAACTGACGGTATAACAATGCGCTTTGGCGGGGTTGTTGCTGTTAATAACCTGCAAATAGACATCAATGAACATGAAATAGTAGCACTTATTGGTCCTAATGGTGCTGGTAAGACTACAGCCTTTAATATGATAACAGGGGTTTATACTCCAACCAGCGGCAATGTAATCTATACTGACGCCGCAGGCAACGATATTAAAATAACAGGCAAGAAGCCTAGCGCAATTGCTAAACTGGGCATAGCGCGCACTTTCCAAAATATTCGTTTGTTTAAAGAACTTTCCGTTTACGAAAACGTTATGATTGCCAAGCATTTGCATTTGAAAGCTGATTTTATGTCGGCTGCACTGCATCTGCCGCATTATAATGCCGAACAACGTCAGGCGGAAGCAGAAGTTGAAGAACTTTTGAAAAAAGTAAACTTGTGGGATTTGCGAGAAGAGAAGGCCTTTTCTCTGCCTTATGGACAGCAAAGACATCTGGAAATAGTCCGTGCTTTGGCTACTAACCCGAGACTACTTTTGCTTGATGAACCGGCAGCTGGTATGAATCCTAAGGAGACAGACGAACTTACTGAGTTTATCAGCCAGATTCGGGACGAATATAATCTGACTATCTTCATGATTGAACACCACATGGATTTGGTTATGGGCATTTCCGACCGTATCTACGTTCTGGACTTTGGTCAGACGATTGCCAGCGGCACGCCTTTGGAAATTCAGAATAATGAGCGTGTTATTGCAGCTTATTTGGGGGTGGAAGAAGATGCTTAAAGTTGAAGATCTCGTAGTTTCCTATGGCGGCATCGAAGCTCTCAAAGGTATTTCGCTTAATGTTCCTGACGGGAAGATCATTACTTTGATTGGTGCCAATGGTGCCGGTAAGAGCACCTTGCTGCGTACGATCATTGGTCTGGTCAAACCCGAGTCAGGTAAGATTTCTTATAATGAAAAAGAAATTACCGCTCTTAATTCTCAAAAAATAGTAACAACAGGTATTACCTTGGTACCGGAAGGACGCCGTGTCTTTTCTAATCTCACTGTTCTGGAAAACCTGAAAATCGGCGCTTACATGCGTAACGATAAGGCAGAGATAGAAAAAGACATTGAATGGATTTAC
>CAYTOV010000222.1:0-1531 GCA_964439485.1 uncultured Acidaminococcales bacterium
TAATTTGCTCTGGACAGGGTTGTACACGCTTCCTTGCGTCGGTGGAACCGCCGGGAAGCTGAGTAAACATGCTCCCGCAAATCACTTCACCGCCCCCTTCGTTTGAGGGTTTTACGACAAATGAAAACTCTCTATATACAATAAAACGGGAGTGGTGATTATACCGCTCCCGTCCTAGATATCAATTAAACTTATAAACTTAAACGTTACTTTTTAAGATTAACCTGGTGAACCATGTCGCCGAAAAGTCCCATCGCCGCCTCCCCGACAGCCTCCGAAAGCGTCGGATGCGGATGAATGCTCACCGCCAGCTGCTCAGCAGTCAGCCCATGCCTTACCGCCAGCACCCCTTCCATGATCAGGTCGCTAGCATGAGGCCCCATGATATGGCAGCCTATAACCTTATGGGTAGCAGCATCAGCAATCAGTTTAACGAGACCGTCAGTCTGCCCCATCGTCACAGCCTTGCCATTACCGGCGAAATTGAACTTGCTGATGGCTACTTCTTTACCAGCTTCAGTACATTCCTGCTCGGTAAGTCCAACCCAGGCAATTTCCGGAGATGTAAAAATACAACCCGGTGTAGCGTCATAATCCATTATAGCCTCGTGTCCACAAGCGTTTTCCGCGGCAATAATACCTTGGTGCGAAGCAGTATGCGCCAGCATCCACTTGCCGGTAACATCACCTACCGCGTAAACGCCCGGCACCGAAGTTTCCATCCTTTCATTAACGGTAATGCCATGACGAGTGTAAATGATACCCGACTTGTCCAGTTCTACTTTATTGAAAATAGGCGTACGTCCAGTTGCCACCAAAACCTTTTCAGCAGAAAGCACGGTTTCTTTACCCTTGCTCTCGACAGTCACTTCCAAGCCTTCAAGCCCACGTTTGATACCTTTAACCGTACTGCCTGTCATCGTCTTAATAAATTGTTTCCGTAACGACAAACCCATGCGTTTTTGCATATCAGTATCACAGATAGGCAGAATGTTAGGAGCCATCTCGACAATAGTCACTTCGCAGCCAAATCCAGCATAGATGCCGGCAAATTCTACGCCGACAGCACCAGCACCGATAATGATGATACTCTCAGGCACTTCACTCAAACTCAGAATATCGTCACTGTCAATGACACCTGTGCAATCGCTGCCCGGAATAGGAGGCTTTGCAGGCACAGAGCCTGTTGCCAGAATTACTTTTTCAGCATGTATGCAACGTTCTTCACCCGGATTGTCGGTCACAATATGGACGCTATGCGCATCAATCAGATGGGCTGAGCCTTCAACCAATTCTATCTTGTTACTTTTGATCAGTTTTTCTATGCCGCTGCGCAGCTGGTAGATCACATTGTTCTTGCGCTCCATGATTTTGTCCCAATCGTAAGCGTATTCGCTGACGAACATACCGAATTCTTCCGAGTGGGTAATGTCCTGCCATTTCTCCGCACTTTTCAGCAAAGTCTTGGTGGGTATGCAGCCTCTGTTCAGACAAACTCCGCCCAGCTCCTTCTTTTCAATCAGCAAAACCT